>NZ_JASJXO010000013.1:0-77452 GCF_035018625.1 Subtercola sp. RTI3
AGATGTGTATAAGAGACAGGTGGCGAACGATGGGGTGGGGGCGATCGATGAGAATTGGGCGGCCCGGTGCTGTGCCTTTCGACCAGCACGGGCATAACACCGCGGTCCGCAGCATCCGTTGTGCCCGTGATGAGCGTCACGAGCCGGGCCACCGCATGACGGCCGACGCGGTCGAAATCGATGTGCATGGTTGAGAGGGCAGGAATGAAGTAGGGCGCTTCGGGCACGTCGTCGAATCCGATGACGCTCACGTCGCCGGGCACGTCGAAACCGCGTTCGGTGAGCGCCTTGATGACTCCGAGGGCCATCTGGTCGTTGGCCACGAAGACGGCCGTTACTCCCGCCGTCTCGGCCACGCGCAGGCCGGCGCGATAGCCGGAGTCCGTCGTCCAGTCACCTTCGATCACGGGGGTTGAGGTGAGACCTGCCTCGGCGAGCGAACGCTGCCACCCGGCGATGCGAGCCGTGGTGCCGAGCCAGCCCGCGGGCCCCGCCACATGGTGAACGGTTCGGTGGCCGAGCTCGAGCAGATGTCGAGTGGCGGCGGCAGAGCCGGAGACCTCGTCGGTGACCACATTTCCCGGCACGTGCACTGCTCCTGGCTCGAATACCACGAGCGGAACGCCAATGTCGAGCAGCCGAGCCGAGCGCAGCGCCGCGTCGATGGGAGCAACGATGATGATGCCGTCGACGGGCACCGCGAGCAGGTGGTCGACGGCCTGCCGCATATCGTGATCCGGGTCGGCGATCGTCACCAGACTGGTCGAGTACCCGGCCCGCTTCGCCTCATCGACGACACCGGTCAGAATCACCGAGGGGCCGTACTGAGCAAGGCCGAAGCTCACCACGCCGATCGTCAGGCTGCGGTTCGAGGCAAGGGCTCGAGCCGAGGGGTGCCGACGATAACGCAATCGCCGAATGGCCGTCTCGACGCGCTCGCGTGCCTCTGGCGAAACACTCGGATGCTCGTTGATCACCCGTGACACCGTTTGCTGTGAGACGCCCGCAAGTCGAGCCACATCGATCATGCGTGCACTTCGTTCAGCGGAGGTCGACTCGGACATGGAGCGTTCTCCTTTCGGAAGACGAGGGCTGGGTGAGCAAAGGTGGGCGAGACGAACGACAGGCTGCCGGGTCTACTGCGCTGCCGCCGCAGATCGCGAGCGACCGAAATGCGAACTGAAAAAGCCGCTGATACGCTGAACGCCGCCTGCGCTCGAGAGGAACACCGCAATGATGATGACGGCGCCCTTGATGACCAGCTGAGGCTCCGACGAGATGCCCACGAGATTCATGATGTTGATGATGGTGGCGAGTACGAACACGCCGATCACGGCGCTGATCGGGTCACCCTTGCCACCCATCAGCGAGGCCCCCCCGACGACCACGGCGGCGATCGCGTCGAGTTCATAGCCGACCCCGATGAGCGAACTGCCCTGTTGCAGCTGCGCCGCGGCGATCAGCCCGGCGAGGCCGGCGAGAAAGCCCGACAGCGTGTACGTGATCAGCAGATTGCGCGCCACCGGCAGTCCGGAGAGCCGAGCCGCCTCGGAGTTTCCGCCGATCGCGTAGAGCGAGCGGCCGAAGGTGCTGAACTTGGCCACGAGGGCCGCGATGACGGCCACGATGATGAAAATCGCAACGGGATTACGCACCCACAACCACGACCCGCTGCTGAACGCGTTGATGAACGCCTGGTTCGTGATCTGAATGAGACTGGTCGACTGGATGATGTAGCTGAAGCCCTTGATCGCGCTCATCATGGCCAACGTCGCGATGAACGGGGGAATTCGAAGCCACACGATCAGCACGCCGTTGATGAGCCCGGCGAAGGCACAGGCGGCGAGTGTGACGCCGGTCGCGAGGCCGGCGTTCATTCCCGACTGCAGGGTCAGGGCGATGATGACGGTCGACATGGCCAGCGTCGATCCGACAGACAGGTCGATGCCCCCCGTGAGAATGACGAAGAACTGTCCGATCGCAAGCACTGCGGTGATCGATGCCGCTGCGATGACGTTCTGGGCATTGCGAGCGGTCAAGAAGTCCGGCGAGACGTAGTAACCGATGATGATGATCGCCAGGAGTACCAGCAGCAGGTAGCTCTTGGGCAGCAGGTGCTTGACGACATCGAGTGCCGTGGTGGCCGGGCGGGCATCCGGTGCCTGCGGAGACTGCGAGCGGGGTGGCCCGGTCAGGGTGTTGTTGGTCATTGTCGGTTCCCTTACGAAAGAGGTGTGTATTTTCTGTGGGCGCCGGGCTCAGGCGAACTCGGAGATCAAGGCGTGGCCTTGTGGATCGATGTCGTCGTGCTCGAACTCGGCGACGACTCTGCCCCGTGCCATGACAAGCACTCGATCGCACATCATTGCTTCGGTGATTTCAGAACTAGAGATGATTACGGTTCCGCCCGCACGCGCGAAATCGCGGATCAACTCATACATGTCTTCTTTGGCGCCGACATCGACGCCTCGGGTGGGCTCGTCGCAGATAAGCAGTCGGGATGACCGGGCGAGCCAGCGAGCCAGAATGCCCTTCTGCTGGGTGCCCCCGCTCAGTGTCTTCATCGGTTGGTTCACGCTCGACACCTTCATGCCGAGGCGCTCGACCATCTGCGTCGCCACCCTCTTCTCGGCGCGCGAGTCGATCACGCTGAACCTGCTGAACATCGGCAGGCTTGCGAGCGTGATGTTTCCGGCGACGCCCATGTCGGGAACGAAGCCCTCCGCCTTGCGGTCTTGCGGCAGAAGTCCGATGCCTCGACGAATGGCGTCTCGCGGATTCTTGAAGACCATTGCTTTGTCGTCGAGCTTGATGGTGCCTCTCGACTTGCGCCGCGCTCCGGCGAGCAAGCCCGCCAACTCGGACTGACCGCTGCCGATGAGGCCCGAGATGCCGAGCACCTCGCCTTTTCTGAGCTCGAAGCTGACACCTTCGACGCGCTCGTCTTCGCTGAGGTCACTCACAGCCATTAAGACGTCGCCGGTTTTACCGGAACCCAACCGTGGGCTCCGCTCGCCGCGCAGTGCGGCGTCGGCGATCGACCCTTGCAGGCTCTTGCCTACCATGGCCGTGACGACATCGCTGGGCGTCGACGTGGTCGTGTCGAATTCCGCCGTCTTGCGACCGTCGCGCAGAACCGTCACCTCGTGGCAGAGCGAATACAGCTCGTCCATGCGATGCGAAATGTAGAGCAGAGTGACCCCCTGCTCTGCCACCGAACGCAGCACGGTGAAGAGCCTCTCGACGTCAGGGAGGGGCAAAGTCGAGGTGGGTTCGTCGAGCAGCAGCAGCCGGGCATCCTTGTGCAGGGCCTTCGCCAGCTCGACGGCCTGCTGCTCGGCTACAGAGAAGCTGCCGACCGGGCGGCGCACGTCGAGGTCGAACCCCACCCGGTCGAGGGCGGCTCGGGCACCGGATTGCATGGTGCTCCAGTCGACGGCGGTACGACCGCGTCGCGGCAGCTGGCCCAGAAAGATGTTCTCGGCCACCGAAAGCGAGGGCACCAGGCTGAGCTCTTGATAGATGGTGTGGATGCCCGCGTTCTGCGCGTCGATCGGCTCACGGAACCTCTTCAACTCGCCACCGAGGTGCATGGTTCCGCCGTCGGGCGTCTCCGCCCCCGAGATGATCTTGATCAAGGTGGACTTGCCTGCCCCGTTCTGCCCGGCCAGCGCGTGGATGGTGCCGCGCCTAACCGTGAGGTCGACCCCCTTCAGCGCTTGCACGCCGAGGTAGCCCTTCGTGATGCCTGTCAGGCGCAGTTCGTCTGGCATGGTCTACTGGCTGTCTTGTGCGCGCACGTAGGTGTCGTCGGCCTTGTAGTAGCTGGCGGCATTGTCGGGCGTCACGACAGTGGTCTTGATGTAGAGCGTCTTGTCGGGGCACTTCGTCTGATCTTTGTTGTAGGCCGCGAGCGCCATTTTGACGGCGGTCGTGCCCTGATCCCACGGCTGGTTCGATGCGTCGGCCTGCAACGGGCCGGTCGGGTCGTCTTGCATGGTCTTCACCGACACCATTCCGCCGTCGTAGCTCGCCAAGATGATTCCAGGGCCGTAGATGCCGGCCTGCTGCAATCCCTGCACAACGCCACCGTTCATGACGTCGCTCATGCTGTAGACGACCTTGAGGTCAGGGTTCGCCGTGGCGACGTCGCGAATCGGGCCGAGCGCCTGGTCGGGCTTCCACGAGCCATACTTCGTGGGCAGCTGGTTGACCGTGATGCCGGGGTCTGCAGAGACGACGCTGTTGAAGCCCTTCATGAATCCGTTGAACCGCAGATCGGTCAGAACGTCGCCGGGGAATCCGCCGATGCCGACGATTTTGATCTCACCGGTGCTGCCGAACTTCTCTACGGCCTTCTTCGCGGCCACCGCTCCGGCGAGAGCGCCAGTGGCGCCCTGGTCTTCCGCCACGTAGCAGAAGGTGTCGGGAACGAGGCTCGGGTCGAGGTTCGAGTTCACTGTGACGACGGGAATGCCTGCTGCCTTGGCGGCGGCGATCGACGGCGCGATACCGATCGGGTCGTTGGCGTTGATGACGAGAACGTCGACGCCTTTGGTGATGAGGGTCTGGATGTCGGCGTTCTGACGAACGGTGTCGCCATTCGCGTCGAGCACATCGACGGTTGCGCCGACGGAGGAAGCCTGTGACCGGCCGCCGTCGACGAGGGTCTTCCACCAGTCGCTTCCGCTGATTCCTCGCTGGCTCCAGCCGATGACGAGGCCTTTGCCGCTCGCCTTGTCTTCAGAGCTGGCGGTGGTTCCGCCCCCTCGACAACCGGTGAGCAAGAGGGCGGTGGTGGCGATTGCGGCGACGCCGACGATGACTCGTCTGGCTCGCCGATTGCGGGCGATGTTGATCATTGGTCCACTCCTTTGTGTGTCTGACCTGCAGTGCTGAGATGGTGCTGATTGTGCCGACGGAGTCGGGGAGGTACGCAGAGTGAGAAGACGTCGTAGTACCCCGAGCCGCGCCCATCGGATGCCCGAGTCGGCGCGGCTCGACGCGCTAGTCGATCGCGGTGAACACGCCCCGCTCGATGAGCAGATCGATGTTGGCCTGCCGGGTCTTGCGCTCGCGAGCGAGCCAGCCCTCGGTGGGGGCTTCCTTCAGGTACTGATTCTTCGGATAGATCGGCTTGGCGTAGATCGCTGCGTATTGCTCGGTTCGGAGGTCTTTGAACCCATTGAAGACGCCGTTCGTCTGGCGCTCGCGGCGCAGGTGATCGATGTCGATGACGGTGCTGATGAAGCTGTCGCCGGGAACGATTCCGTTCTGCTTGATGACGACGTGACCTTTGTGATCGACGATCATCGATTCGCCACCGAACAAGTCGTTGATGATGCCGTCGGGTCCGAGCTCAGGGCCGAGGTTCGGGGCCACCACGATGGCGTTGTTGAACAGCGCGTGAGCGCGGTTCTGCACCTCCCACATGCCATTCATGGTCTGCGGCTGGAAAAGCGTGGCCCGAATGATGATCTCGGCCCCGTTCATCGCCAGACCGCGGGCGATTTCAGGGTACGAGCCCTCGTGACAGATCACGTAGCCGATGTTGCCGATGTCAGGAGTCTTGGCCACGGGATAGATGGCCTGCAACGCGTCGCCGCCGCCCTTCTTCTCGACCCACTCGTCCCACAGATCGTGCGGGTTCGTAGTGCCCAAGGTGCCTCCTTCGAAGCCGTCGCTGGTGGCCTTGGCCCGGCGGTAGACCACCTCGCCCTTCGGGTCGATCATGAACGCGACGTTGAAATAGCGGTCAGGAAAGTCATCGTCGGCGACCAGATACAGCTCGGCGGCAATGTAGGTGTTCAGTTCGCGGGCGGCTTTAGCCAATTCATCGGTCTCCGGCCCCGGAATGGTACGGGCGAATTTCTTCTCCTGCTCGCGGTCGCCGGCTTTGAATGCCATGTGCATGCCCTGGATCGCCATCTCGGGGATGACCACCAGCTTCACGGGGTGACCTTCGGTCGAGGCCACGCCGACAGCAGTTCGCATGAAGCCGATGATGCGCTTCGTGTTCTTCAGTGCGTCTTCAGGCTCCACGATCGGGATCTGCAGTGGCGAGAGGGCCACAACGGTGTACGGCTCAGTCACGTCAACTCCTTCGTTGTTGGTTACGTGAGACTGATGTTAGCGCACTATCACCGTGGCGCAAGAGTTAATTTATTGAATTCAAGGCGATATGTGCGACAGAAGGGATATCAATCGACGATCTGAGTTAGCGCACTTTCACCTGACTCAGGGTCGATTCCGGCCCTGGCGCCGGGTTGCCTCGCGCCAGACGGTGTTACGCGTGCTCGACGGTTACCCGAGCATCTTTGAAACTCGGAGACACAAATGCGCGACAGGGAAAACGTCAAGGCCGGCGGATAGGTCTGCCACCTCGTTTTTAGGACATCCGATCCATTGCGTAGAGAGCGATCGATGAGCTTCAATCACTAAATTCTCTCAATACTTGAGGTAAATTTGCGCCTATAGTGAATATTTCGTCAACAGCAGCGCGGGCTGTTTGGCATGGCTCATCTGCGCAGCGCAGCGTTTAGCAAGCTGGTTTTGAACACGCATTGCACACACTTGAGCTAGAACCGAGTGGTTTTGGAGCTTCGCTGGAGACTCAAGAAGCCCGGAATTCCGGGCTTCTTGAGCGAGAGGCTGCTAGTCCCAGTCGAGGTAGTCTTCGATCGCCCAGGCGGTCTCGCCGGCGTGCGTCTCGGGAAAACGGTGACCTGCGCCTTCGACGGTGACGATGCTCACCAGGCCGGGGGCGGAGTTCTGCAGGGCCTCGCCGTTGGCCGGGGGCGTGACGTCGTCGTCGCTCGCCTGCACGACGAGTACAGGGATGCCCTCCGGTAATGCCGTCGCATGCGCTTCGACACCGAGCAGCAGCACGCCGTTCACGCGTTCGTGGTGCGCGGCCGCGGCTGCGCGTGCGGTGACTCCGCCTCTGCCGTGGCCGCCGATCCATGCACTGGCGATGTCGAGATGGTCGAGTATGTCGAAGACGTCTTCTGCGTTGTGGGTTTGGATGCGCACGATGCGGAAGTCGGCCTGCGAAACCAGGTGCGAGAGCGTCGCGAGTGCGTCAAGGTCGGCGCCTTGGTCGACCACGAGCGCGAGGGCCGGGCCCTTACCTTCAGCTGCGAACTCGATGGTTCGCCCCTGCAACTCGAAGAACTGTCTGTCGCTCATAACGCTCCCATTCGATTCTGAGTGACTGGCTCGACAAACGGGCACAGGCACCGGGAAAGAATACCCGAACGCTTCAGACCTCGTCTGAAAGCAACCATTGCGTGACGCGAGTTACTCATAACTTCGAAATGGATTTTTATGACTAACGCACTTAGTCATAATTTCGCTGCGACTCCAGCTGATGTATGGTTCGCGGCCCGATGATGGCCGAGGTGACGGCGGGGCGAACCGTGACATTGTCACCCGAATCGAGCGCCGTGCGAGCGTGACGTGCTTCGGCTCAGGGCCGCCGCGCACACCGGTGTCGCGCGCATCGATCTCGGCGAGCCCAGCGCGGGCATCTCGACGCCGTTGTTCAAGGTCAGGTTCGTAACGGTCATGTGAGTGCCGCGAGGCCGACCAGCAATGGCAGGGGGGGCTTGGCAGTACCTGCCAGCACGGGCGTCGAGGGAGGGTCTGGCAGTACCTGTCACGACAGTGACTCCCGGCGCGCGCCTCGATGGCGTGAGATGGAAGACATGAAAGCCACATACATGTTCGGCCCCGGCGACGTTCGCATTCTGAGCGTGCCCGACCCGATCATCCAGCACCCCACCGACGCGATCGTGCGCGTGACCCGCGCCTGCATCTGCGGCTCAGACCTGCACCCGTACCACTCGATGCCGACGAGCGAGACCGGCTCACCGATGGGCCACGAGCTCATCGGTGTTGTCGAACAGATCGGTTCGTCAGTCTCGACCGTGAAGAAGGGCGACTTCGTCATTGCGCCCTTCGCATACAGCGACAACACCTGCCCGTTCTGCCTCGGCGGTTTTCAGACCTCGTGCGTGCACGGTGGTTTCTATGGGCGCCCCGAGGTCGGCGGAATGCAGGCCGAACTGCAGCGCATTCCGCTCGCCGATGGCTCACTCGTCGTTGTGCCGGGCACCGTTGACGAGAAGCTCTACCCGTCGCTGCTGACCCTTTCAGACGTCTACCTCACCGGCTTTCATGCTGCCCACATGGGCCGCGTCGAAGCGGGCAAGACCGTCACGGTGATCGGCGACGGCGCGGTGGGGCTCTCGGCTGTGCTCGCCTCGAAGCAGCTGGGCGCCGAACGCATCATCTTGATGGGCCGCCACACGTCGCGCACCAACCTCGGTATCGAGTTCGGCGCGACGGATGTTGTCGCCGAGCGCGGCGAGGAGGGCATCCAGAAAGTCATGGAGCTCACAGGCGGGCTCGGCAGCCACATCGTGCTCGAAGCCGTCGGCCACATGCCCGCCTACGAGCAGGCGTACGGAATCGTTCGCCCCGGCGGCACGATCTCGCGCGTCGGCGTGCCGCAGTACGAGCAAGCCCCCATCGGATTCGCATCGCTGTTCGGCAAGAACGTGACCCTCACCGGCGGCCCTGCCCCGGTGCGAGCGTACCTCGAGCAGGCCATTCCGCAGGTGCTCGACGGCACCATCGACCCGGGCCGGGTCTTCGACCGCACCGTCGGCATCGACGACGTTCCCGCCGGTTACGAGGCGATGGATGCCCGCGAAGCCCTGAAGGTTCTCGTCACCTTCTGATTGCCCTCCATTACCACCTCACCCTCCACCAGCACCGAAAGAACCCCCTCATGAGCACCGAAATGCAGCCCAAGACTCCCACCGTCAAAGCATCGGAGGACTGGTTCACCGGCGACGTCTACTTCAACTCGTACTACGCCGGTACCGAGCCTTCCCGCACCCGACTGAACCTCGTGCGGTTCACCCCTGGCGCCCACACCGCGTGGCACGCCCACGCCGTCGGTCAGACCCTGCACGTCACCGAGGGACTCGGCTACGTACAGTCTCGGGGGGAGGCGCTCATCGAACTCCGCCCCGCCGACACGGTCTACACGCCCGCAGGGGAGTGGCACTGGCACGGCGCGACGGAGGACAACTTCATGTGCCACCTCGCTTTGTGGGAGGCGCCGACCGCTACCGGCGAACCCGAAACGGTGTGGGGCGACAAGCTGGTCGCTGACGAATACCCGACGAAGTAGACCCGATGAAGTAGACCCGCTACTGCCCGCGAGAGGCCGGCGCGGACATGTCTGACACCACCATCGCAGACGCGTGGTCATCCGTCGCGGCCCACGAGGCGAGCACCCGCAGCGCGTCTGCCGTCGGCGACCCGGCCGGTGCCGTGTAGACATTCATCACCAGGCCCGGCTCGCTGGGCAATTCCATAGACTCATAGTTGAGGTCGAGGTCGCCCACCACGGGGTGGTGCAGGCGCTTCAGCCCGCTGCGGTGGAACACCACGTCGCGCGACGCCCAGCGCTCGCGAAAGAGTTCGCTCTGTGTCGACAACTCGCCCACCAGCTGAATCAGGTCAGGATCATGCGGGTTTCGCCCCGCCTCGAGGCGCAGCATCGCCGCCGCGTCGTTGGCGATCTGGTCGTAGTCACGCCAGAATTCGCGGGCGGCAGGGTTCAGATACGTGAACCTCGTCGTGTTCACCGGTCGCCGCGCGTCGTCGAACACCGGTGAATACAGTGCCCGGCCCATGCGGTTCGCGGCAATGATGTCGTGACGGGCGTTGCGCACCCACGCCGGCGCATCCGACATCGCATCGAGCACCTGCAGAACGGCGGGGCGTACGGCGCTGGGCTTCTTCTTCGCGGGCTTGCGGGCGGGCCCGGATGCTCGGGCCAGGTCGAACAGATACTGACGTTCGGCATCATCGAGCTTCAGCGTGTTCGCCAGCGAATCGAGCACGCTCTCTGATGCCCCGGCGAGGCTGCCGCGCTCGAGGCGCACGTAGTAGTCGACCGAGACACCCGTGAGCATCGCCACCTCTTCGCGGCGGAGACCCGCGACCCTGCGGTTGCCGCCATACGCCGGCAGACCTGCCGCCTCGGGCGTGATTCGCGCGCGCCGGGAACTCAAGAACTCACGGATATCTGTACGTACGTCGCCCATACGTCAACGCTACGCCGCCTCGGTCTCGAGGGGGAGGCACTGTAACTACCTCCCATGCCAGGTCGCAGAGCAGAAATCTCGCGTCTCAGACGAGCCCCCTACGATGGTGCTTCATCGAGCAGACGGAGCCTCAGCATGCCGAACACCGAACCGCTGCCACCGCCCCCGGCAGAGAACCGTGTGCCGGGGGTTGATCCACGCTTTGTGCCCCGCACGCGTTCGGCGAACTTCACCTCGGTCGAACAGTACTTCGATGATCTGGTTCACCGCCTGCTCGACCGGCTGCCGGCGACGGGCATCGCTGGGGCATTCGCTGAATTCGTGGCGTTCGTGCTCAAGCAAGCGTGGGCCTGTGTTTTCGGCTTCCTTCTCCTTGCCGTGATCTTCGCGGCGAAGCTCTGGTATCCCGAGGGCGCTGCGCTCGCGCGCAATGACGTTTTGACCCTGTCGGCCGTTGCGATTCAGATCGGTATGATCGTCGCCCGACTCGAGACCCTGCGTGAATTGAGGGTCGTGATCTTGTTCCACATCGTGGGAACCCTGATGGAGCTCTTCAAGACCGATATCGGGTCATGGAGCTACGACGCGGCAGGTATTCTTCGCGTCGGCGCGGTTCCCCTGTTCAGTGGGTTCATGTACGCCGCAGTCGGCTCGTACATGGTGCGCGTCTACCGCCTCTTCGACCTGCGGTTCACCCGGTATCCGCGGCCGTGGCTGACCGTCGTTCTCGCCGCCCTGGTCTACGCGAACTTCTTCACCCAGCACTACATCGTCGACGTGCGCTGGGTGCTTCTCGGCGCTGCTGTGCTGCTGTATGGGCCCTGCGTCATGCGGTTCCGTGTCTTTCGGAGAACGCTCGGCATGCCCATCGTCGTGGCCTTTGCCCTCGTCGCCACGTTCATCTGGTTCGCCGAGAACATCGCGACGTTCTCACAGGCCTGGCTGTACCCTGAACAACTCTCTGGCTGGCAACCCGTGTCGGCCACGAAACTCGTCTCCTGGTTTCTCCTGATGATCATCTCGGTCGTTCTGGTGACGTGGGTCTACCCGCCACGAAGACCCGCCGAGCGGCATCTCGCCGCGACAGGCCTCGCCGCCTGAGGGTGCTCGCGCAGCGTCTCTACGAAGCCGCCACGTTGCCGACGATGTCCCACGAGAAGTCCTTCTCGGTCGGCGCCGCACCGGTTTTGCCTGGCTGGAAGTACGCGTATTTCACCTTGCCGAAATTCAACGTGACGTTTTCGGTGAAGCGATCTTCTCCACCGCTGCCAGCCATTGTCACCGAGGTGACGAGCACATCGGTGAGGGTGATGGTGATGTACTTCAGTGGTGCCGCACCGGCCTTGCGCACCAGCAGCGTCGCTGTGGGCACATGCGTTCCCTTGGCCAAGGAGATCATGAGTGCGTTGCTGGCTGAGTCGACGTACTTGGTGAACGACAGGTCTTGAAAGCTGGCTTTGCCCGCTCCTCCGCCGGCACCCATGTGGGTGGTGCCTGACTGCGACATGCCCCAGCCCCATGACAGCACGTCGATGTCGCCCAACGGGCCCTGCACCTTGTCGGCTGATTCGCCGACGATCGTTTTGCCCATGTTGATGAACATGTCTAGTGCCATTGTGTTGTCTCCTGCGGCGTCGAGGGTCAGTTGAGCGTGATGGTGAGTGTGCCGGTGCCAGAGCCGCCGGTATTCGGATGCAGCACCGCCGAGTAGCTGCCGGTTGCGCCGCTGTACCGCCCTGAGCCACCGGTTATGGTGAAAGTGCCCGTACCGTCGTGACGAAGCAGACCGGTCGCGGTGATGGTGTCGCTGCCGTCGGAGAAGCTCAACAGCTGCGTGGTGAAGCTGGCGTGGCTGTTGTCGCCGCGCTGCGGAAGAGAGAGCACGGTTCCGGAGCCGTGAATCGTGCCTGCGGTGACCGTGCCGCCATCTGCCACCAGCTCTCCGACGATGGTCGTTCGGTCATCGATGGCCACCGTTTTGTAGCCGCCGAGCTGGCGGAGGGCCGCTACGGTGAAGCTGAGCACGACGGGTTTGCGCGTCGGTGCCGGTGTGATCTCAGCGGCCTGAGCCGGCGCAGGCATCGGAAGAACGGCTCCGGCGAGTGCGAAGGCGGCAGTGGCGGCGGCCACGACATACCGGCGGCTGACTCCCGCTTTTGGCTCGGAGGGATTGCGGGCGACATCATCCATGACGATGATCCTTTTGTATTCACTTGAAGTGCGCCCGATGATCAGGCAGCCCGCCCCCGGAACCCCCGAGCGTGTCAAATGTATGGTTACAGCGTCACGAAGTACAGACTCCCGTTCAGGGGGTAGAACGAGCGAGAATCAGTTCGCGCCGACGAGAAGCGCGCGTGCAGCGATGCCGATGATGGCGCTGTATGTCGGGTAGGCAAAGCGCACGTTCGCCAGCGTGGAGACGTCGACGCCGGCCGCCATCGCGGTGGTGAGCGATTGGATCACCTCGACGGCGTTCTCGCCCACGGCGTGGGCCCCGAGAATCAGTTCGCGCCGACGGTCTGCGACGAGCTTCAGAAAACCGAGCTCCCGGTCGTCGATGACGGCGCGGTCGAGACTCGAGTATGGAATGCGCACAACGACACACGAGGCGTCGCGCTCGCGAGCTTCTTCTTCGGTGAGCCCCACTCCGGCGTAATCGGGGTCAGTGAACCCGCCGGCCGGCAGCAGCTGGTGCGGAGTTCGCCGGTTCGCGCCCAGTACGGCGTTCTCGGCGGCCGCCTCGCCTTCGAACTGGGCTGCCTGCACCAGCATGTCGCGCCCGTTCGCGTCGCCCACGGCGAAGATGTGGGGTACGACGGTGTGAAAGTACTGGTCGACCGGAATGGACGAACGCGTCACCTCGATGCCCACCTTCTCGAGCCCGAGGTCGTCGACATCGGCAGGCCAGCCGGTGGCCATGATCACCACGTCGAACTCGTCGTCGACCGCCGATCCCTCAGCGCTCCACGTCAGAGTGATCGCCCCAGTGGATGCCCGGGCAAGGCTTCGCACCGCATCGATGCCGGTCCGCACGGTGATGCCCTGCGCCACGAACGCCTCGGCGACGACGGCCGAAATCGACTTGTCTGATGCCATCAGCACGCGAGGAGCGAGGTCGAGCAGGGTCACCGCCGAGCCGAAAGCGCTGAACACCGTGGCGAGTTGCGCGCCGGTGTTGCCGGCGCCGATGATCGCCACCCGGCGGGGGAGTGCCGGCAACGTCAGAACGTCTTCGGGAACGGTCGCGAGGGCGGCGCCCGGGATGGGGAGTCGCCGTGAGTGCCCACCCACGCAGATGATGATGCGATCGGCGGTGATGATGCGACCACTGTCGAGCACGAGGGCTGACTCGGTGACGAACCGGGCTCGGCCTTCGTGAATGAGGTCTATTCCGGCCTCGGCGAACCGCACTTCCTCACTCTTGAGGGAGCGTACTTTCTCGACCCGCTCTTCGACGCGGGCGACAGTCGCGAACCAGTCGATCGCAGAGACGTCAGCAGGGATGCCGTACACGCTCGCATGGTGCACGTCGCGAATGAGGCGGGCCGTCTTTGCAAGCACTCGGGTGGGCACGCATCCGGTGTTCACGCAGGTGCCACCGAGTCGACCCGCTTCGAGCACGACCACGCTCGCACCGAGTTCTGCTGCGCGAAGGGCAGCGGCCGTGCCGGCCGGGCCGGCCCCGATGACGGCGACGTCGTAGTGCAGGTCACCCTCACGCATGGGTGGGTGCGGGGGCCAGAGGTTCGCCTGTGGGCAGTTCGACCTTCGCAAATGCCGGGTCGTCGTCGTACGACTTCATTTTGGCGACCTGGAAGATGATCAGTGCATAGACGGCCTTGGCGAGGATGTCTGCGAGAGAGTAGCCGACCTGCTTGGCGACCCAGGCATCCGCGCCGCTCAGGTTGAGCAGGGGCAGGAGGTACGCGACGGGGTAGACGCCCCAGCTCAGCAGCAGCAGGAAGCGCAGGCGTGAAAGGGTGCCGCGCACCGCGGCGGGCTGGTGTTCGAGCGATTTGCCCAGCTCGGTGAAGAGGATGAACAGGATGTACGCGAAGGGAATCGTCGACAGCAGGCCGAACAGGCCGCGGAGGCCATTGTCGCCGCTGATCTCACCGGGGTAGCCGAGGGCGATCATCAGCGCGGCGGCGGGCACCAGTCGCACGAGGAGGTGACGCTGAACCTTACGGGCGAGGGCCAGAACGGCGATCAGCTCGACGAGCAGCAGCGGCACGGTGAGCAGCCAGTCGACGTAGCGGTAGCCCTCGTTGAAGCCAGCCCCGGTGGCTTGGCTGTAGTCCCCGGTGCCTCCCACCGAGGGAGTCACGAACGCCGAGGTGAACGAGTTGAAGATACGGAAGTAGTGGTACGTCGCGATGCCGCAGACGACGATGGCGACCGTGATCGCCTGTCGGTAGCGGGGCAACACCCGCGGAAGCGAGACGAGCAGAAAAAGCGCGGTGAAGAGCATTGAGGCGATCACGAGGGAGAGAAAATTGTAGACGGTTTCAAACTGGCCGTGGCTGAGAACGTTCGGTATCACTGTGCTCCGATGGGCAACGTTGAGGGAAGAACGGGAAGTGCCTTGCACTGTAGGAAGGTGAAAGGTGCCTGTGCTCATGTCATCTGAATGCGGCCGGAGTAAGAAGGCATTGACAGAAGATCACCAACCATCTCTCGAAGCATGTCGTCGCCGATTGCCGTCATAATTTGGTTTTATCAAAACAACTGCTATGGTTTCGATATGACGTTTTCTACTCCGGCGGTACGCGAGGTTCTGGCTGACCGTATTCGCGCTGTGGGTCTGAAAGTCACCGCTCCTCGCTTGGCCGTTCTGCACACCCTGCAGAACGCTCCGCACTCCAGCGCGGAGCAGGTGTTCGCCGGGCTCCGCGAGGAGCTTCCGGGCACCTCGACCCAGGCGGTGTACGGGGTTCTGACCTCGTTCACAGCCGCCGGGTTGGTTCGGCGTTTCGACCCGGCCGGGTCTCCTGCGCTCTACGAGTGCCGCGTCGGTGACAACCATCACCACGTGGTCTGTGTGCGCTGCGGTGACCTTCGAGACGTCGACTGTGTCATCGGTGAGGCACCGTGCCTCACACCGTCAGACACGTCAGGTTTCAGTATCTTCGCCGCAGAGGTCACCTTCACCGGGCTCTGCGCTGACTGCCAAGCGGCTGTCGCCGAACTCGAGGCGAGTTAGCCCCAGAACCGTCACGGTTCTTCCCCTCAGGCACCCGGAATGGCTCGGGTGTTGCTGATCTTTTCGTGGCGCCCGCACATACCCAGCGGGCGCCACGAACCACCCTTTTTTGTCGACCCACCCAACAGAAAGTACCCACTCATGACGTCACCCATCTTCACCATCCCGACCACGACCGGCCGCACCCGCATCAGCCCCCGCACCCGTGCCGGCGTCGCCGCGAGCATCCGGCGTTCCACCGGTCACACGCAGACCGGTGTGACCGGTGCTGCTGAGACCATCGGCAGCTACATCACCGGCACGAGAGCTATCGCGGCAGACGCCGCTGTGGTGGGTGGCTACGTAGCCTCGACCAGCTACACGAACGTCTCCGACCGCATCCGCGGCAGCTACACCAGCATCGGCCAGGCCGTCTCACGCACCACCAGCGAAGGCACCTACGTCACGCACGCGGCAGCGATTCTCTAGGCTGCTGGCAGCGCCCCCAGCGAAATGGCCGTCCACGACACGGCGGGCAGCGTGATCATCAACACCCCATCGGTGATGCTGGCCGATTCGTTCGGGCTCGGCGTCACGCGGGTCTGGTCGACGAGGGTGTTCGTGGCGTAGATGTCGTCGTCAGCCAGCGTGTGCGTCTCGAGAAGAGAGACCGTGCCGAGGTGGCTGACATCGATCGTGATCTCTGAAGCGGTTCTCTGGCTGCGGTTGACCAGGAAGATGGCCGTGCGACCGGTTTCGTCGTCGTGGGTGGCCACCGCATCGATGATCGGAACCTCGCCGTAGGTCGTCGTCTCGTACGTGTCTGAGCTGAGTTTCAGCTCGAGCGCGTCTCCGACGGCGAGCCGTGACGTGAGGGCGAACGGGTAGAAGGTCGTTTGGCGCCAGACATCGCCGCCCGGTTCGGTCATGATCGGCGCGATCACGTTGACGAGCTGGGCGAGAGAGGCCGAGGTGACCCTCTCGGCATGCTTCAGCAGCGAGATCATCAGGTTGCCGAACACGACGGCATCGAGCACCGAGTAGTTGTCTTCGAGCAACCGGGGTGCGGTGGGCCAGCTGTCGATCTCGGTGATCTTGTCTTCACTGTGATACCGGCGGATGTACCAGACGTTCCACTCGTCGAACGAAATGTTGATCTTCTTGGTTTGGCCGAGCTGTGCCCGCACCGCATCGGCCGTGGCGACCACCGACTCGATGAAGTGATCCATGTCGACAGCCGAGGCCAGAAAGCTCGCGGTGTCGCCGTCGATCTCCTCGTAGTAGGCGTGGCAGGAGATGTAGTCGACGTCTTCGTAGGTGTGCTCGAGCACCGTGTGCTCCCACGCGCCGAAGGTCGGCATGTGCGCGCTCGAACTGCCGCACACCACCAGTTCGACGCTGGGGTCGAGCTGGCGCATGGCCTTCGCGGTCTGCGAGGCGAGCTTGCCGTAGTCTTCTGCGCTGGTGTGCCCGAGCTGCCACGGGCCGTCCATCTCGTTTCCGAGGCACCACATGCTGATGGCGTGGGGTTTCGGATGCCCGTTCTGCACCCGCGCGTCTGAAAGTGCGGTGCCCGAGGCGATGTTCGCGTACTCGAGTACATCGAGTGCCTCGAGAACACCCCGCGTGCCGAGGTTCACGGCGTACATCATCTCGCTGCCGGTTTTTTCGAGCCAGAGCGCGAACTCATCGATGCCCACCTCGTTGGTCTCGGTTGAGTGCCAGGCCAGGTCGAGCCGGGTGGGGCGCTCGCTGCGGGGCCCCACGCTGTCTTCCCAGCGAAAACCGGAGACGAAGTTGCCGCCGGGATACCGGATGGTCGACACACCGAGTTCGCGAACGAGTTCGATGACGTCTTCACGAAAACCGTTACTGTCGGCGGTCGGGTGGCCGGGTTCGTAGATGCCGTCGTAGACGCATCGACCGAGGTGCTCGATGAACGATCCGAAGATGCGGCGATTGATTCGGCCGACCGTGAAGTGCGGGTCGAGGGTGAGGTGGGCGCGGGGCATGAGACTCTTTCGTCGAAAAGGGGGTGTCGAAATGGCGGGAAGGGCTATTTGAGGCTGCCGATGGCGAGCCCGCCCTGCCAGTACTTCTGAAGCGTGAGAAACGCGATGACCAGGGGAATGATCGACACGAGCGAGCCGATGATGATGAGGCCCCAGAGCGAGACCCCGCCGCTGTTGTTGGCCGAGGCCTGGCCTTCCCAGAGCCCCAGCCCCACCGTGATGGGAAACAGTTTGCTGTTCGAGAGCATCGCGAGAGGCAAGAAGTAGTTGTTCCATGTGGCGACAACCGAGAGCAGCAGAACCGTCACGAACGCCGGCCGAAGCAGAGGGAACGCGACTTGGAAGAACGTTCTGATCTCACCGGCGCCGTCAACACGAGCAGCGTCGAGCAGTTCATCCGGAACCGCATTGCTCGTGTACACGCTCATCAGGTACACACC
This sequence comes from Subtercola sp. RTI3, assembly GCF_035018625.1. Lineage (NCBI taxonomy): Bacteria > Bacillati > Actinomycetota > Actinomycetes > Micrococcales > Microbacteriaceae > Subtercola > Subtercola sp. RTI3. Next base: position 17,759 of record NZ_JASJXO010000013.1, read on the forward strand.
GAAGGGGTTCAGCAGCGAGGGCAGAATGACGGCCCAGATCGTGTCAGTCATGTGCACGTTCGAGAGCAGGATGAACGTGGGAATCACGAGGGCAGTCAGGGGCACCATCACCGAGCCGAGCAGCAGCGAGAACATGAGGCGGCGGCCCTTGAAGTTGTACTTCGCGAACCCGTAGCCAGCGAGTACGGCGAGCACGGTTGCACCGAAACCGCCGGTCAGCGCGTACAACAACGAGTTGCCGAGCCAGTGGATGTAGATGCCGTCGTTGTAGGTGAACAGCTGCATCAGGTTGGGAATGAAGGCAAACGTCTTGTCGAACCACAGTGCGCCAGAGGTGCCGTTGAACAGCCCGCCGACGTCTTTGGTGCTCGCGACGACCAGCCACCAGATGGGGATGAGGAAGTAGAGAATCAGCGCCGTCAGAAAGAGGTAGGCCAGGCTGTTGCGAGTGCTGAACCGCGAGGCTGGTCGCCGGGTTCGTGACGATGAAGCGCGTGCGGAGATTCGCGAGGGGGTGCGTGCAGTGGTCATTTGAGGATGCTTCCGCGTTTGCGTGTGGCGAAGAGAAAGATGTAGACGGCGATGAAGACGATGATGCCGAGTGAGAACGAGATGGCCGAGGCGTAGTTGAAGTTCGCGTAAGCGAACGCCTGGTTGTACGCGTACATGTTCGGCGTGAAGTCGGGCGTGATCGCACCGTTCGACACGACCTGCAGCACTTGCGGTTCTGTGAAGAACTGCAGCGTGCCTATCAGTGCGAACACCAGAATCAGCAGCAGTGCTGAGCTGACCATCGGTACCTTGATACGAAAGGCGATCTGGATCGGGGTAGCCCCGTCGATTTTCGCCGCTTCGTAGATGGTGGGGTCGATGCCCTGCAGCGCCGCGAAGATGATGATCATGTAGTAGCCGGCCCACTGCCACGTGACGACGTTCATGAGGCCGCCGAACACGTTGTCGGGGCTGAGCGGCGAGATGGCCGATGTTCCGAACACCGATGCGATGTTCTGCAGCGGGCCGAACGTGGGGCTGTACAGAAAGCTCCACATCAGGGCGCCGATCACGGCGGGAATGGCGTAGGGCAGAAAGATCATCAGTCGGGCGAACTTGGCGTAACGGCTCGTGAGCGCATCGAGCAGCAGGGCTGCCGCCAGCGAGACGAACATCTGCACGGGGATGAGCACAACCGCGAACCGGATGACGAACCACGCGCCTTTGAGGAACGACGGGTCGGTGAACGCCTTGACGTACTGGGCGAGCCCGGTGAAGGTCGTGCCGGTGGCGAGGCCCTTCGTGAACAGGCTCAGATAGAAGGCGTAGGCCAGGGGCGCCACCAAGAAGATGGCGAAGATGACCATGAACGGAAGCACGAACATCCAGCCGGCGAAAGAATGCTTGCGTTTCGCGGCGCCTCGCTTGAAGCTGCGGGCGCGAAGGGGTCGAACCGCGGGTTCGCGGGGTACTGCGGGGGCGGGCAATGCCAACCCGACTGAATCTGCCATGGGGTGTGATGCTTTCGTCGAGAGTGCTCGGCTTCACGGTGCACGGAGCGCGTTGGTTGCGCGTACCGCGTGCCGCCGTGAAGCCGAGCGGGTGAGGGTGCTGCTACTGGGTGACCGTGAAGCCCTGGCCCTGCGCGTACGTCACGATGTCTTTCTGCAACTGCGTGGCGGCGTCAGAGCCGGAGATCTGCCCTTGGTTGATCTTCGCGATGGCCGCGGTCAGCTGGGCGTAGTAGTAGACGGTGATGGGGGAGTAGACCGCACCCTTGTACGCCGTCTCGGCGGGAATGTAGACGTCTTTGTTGGCCGTCTGGCCGCTGAAGAACGCCGACTTGTTGTCAATGAACTCCTGCGAGCTGAGTACCGACGTGTTCAGCGGGAAGATGACCTGGTTCTTCCAGCCGTCGGCCAGCGAATCCGCATCGGCGTAGAGGCCTTTGGCAACGGTGGTTGCGAGCTGCTTGTTCGCTGACTGCGACGTGACGGCGAACGACGAACCGCCCCAGTTCACCGAGACGGGGTTGCTCGCATTCCACTGCGGCAGCGGAGCGACGGCCCAGACGCCGGAGGAGGCGCCTGTTCCGACGCCAGCGCCGCTGAGGTAACCGGGTGCCCATGCGGCAGAGACGTAGGTTGCGTAGTCACCGTTCACAACACCCGAGATGTAGTCGGTGGTGAACTGGTCTTTCACGCCGACGACGTTGGTCTTCACGAGCCCGGCCCAATAGTCGAGAACGTCTTTCGAGGCCTGGTCGTCGAGCTTGATGGTGAGCTTCTTGGGGTCGCTCTTGTCGATCTGGAACGGCTGCGCGCCCTTCTGGATCTGCAGCGCCATGATCATCGAAGGAACGTTGCTTGCCAGGTCGCCGAAGACGGGGCCGCCCGCAGCTTTGACCTTTGCAGCGTCTGCCGCGTACTCCACCCAGGTGGTGGGCGGGGTGGTGATGCCGTATTTGGTGAAGACGTCGGTTCGGTAGATGAGAGCCATCGGGCCGCCGTCGACCGGAATGCCGTACACGGCATCGCCCTGGGTCACGTCAGCCCAGGCGCCGGCGCTGAAATTCTTCTTTACATCGTTCGCACCGTACTGGCTGATGTCGGCGAGGCCACCCTGAATCGAGTAGCTGCTGAGGTGGTCGGATTCGAGCATGACCACGTCGGGAAGTCCCTTGCCCGCCGAGATGGCCGTCTGAACCTTGGTGTATTCGGCGTCGCCCTGGCCGACGTTGTTCCAGCAGACCTGAACGTCGGTGTGCAGCTTGTTGAAGTTGTCGACGACGGTAGCCATGTTGGGGTACCACGCCCACACCGCGATGCGCGGAGCGCTTTCGTTGACGATCTTGTTCGTGCAGTTGGTCGTGTCAGCGGCAGAGGTGCTGCTGGCAGTTCCGCCGTCGCTGGCGCACGCCGCGAGCGACGCGACGAGGGCGACGGCCGAAAGACCGGAGAGGAGAACTTTTTTCTTCAATTTGGGTGATGCCTTCCTAAGACTGACTTCGTTGTCTGTACGACCCGCGGGCTCGACGAATCGAGCGGAGCGGTCGTGCACTGATTGCTGGGAGGAAAACGGACGGGCCTCGTGAAACAGCAGTACTTCTGTACTTTACGACGTTGTATATAACGTTGTAGAAGCATCATGATGAGTCAGACGGTCGGCTGTCAAGTGCTGTGCCGAGATTGTTAGCGTGAAGATTCCCGCACAATGAGCTCGAACTGAGAAAGGTGGTCTCTCGGAGCCAGTGGAACTTCAGAGGCAATGCGTTCTGTGAGGTACCGGATGGCCACGGTTGCGATTTCGTCACGCCCGGGGTTGATCGACGAAAGGGTCGGCAGTGAGTACTGAGCCTCATCGATGTCGTCGTACCCCACGACCGCCACATCGTCAGGGACCCGGATTCCGAACTCCTGCATCACCCTCATCGCGCCCAGCGCAATGGCATCGTTGAACGCCACCATGGCGTCGAACTTGATGCCCGACGCGAGTATTCGGCGCATGGCGTCGGCACCGGTGAACCGGTACCAGCCCACGATGTCGACGACGAGTGCAGGGTCGAACGGGAGCTGCGCCTCGTCTAGCGCCTGCATGTAGCCGGTGAGGCGAAGGCCCGCCGAGCCGTCGGTCTGCCCGGCTCTCGCGCCCAACGCGAGAATGCGTGTTCGACCCAGGCTGATGAGGTGCTCGGTCGCTGCCCTCGCGCCCTCGACGTTCTGCATCGTGACGTGATCGGTCGGGCCGTGCAGAATGTGTTCGCCGAGCAGCACAATCGGGGTCGAAACGCTGGTCAGTAGGTGTGCCTCGTCTTCGCGGAGGCCTGCGGCGCTGTAGAGAATACCGTCGGCGAGCTGCGCCCGATCGCTGTGCAGTAGCGCGAGTTCGCGGTCTTTCTCGCCGCCCGACTGCTCGATGATGACACTGAGGCCCTGCGCATCGGCGGCCCGCATGACCGAATCGGCGAGCTCGGCGAAGTATGCGTTCCGAAGGTCGGGAATGATCAACGACAGCAGACCGCTGCGGCCCGAACGCAGATTTCGCGCCGTCAGGTTCGGGCGGTAACCGAGCTCGGCGATCGCGTCGATCACCTTCTGCTTGGTGGCCGGCCGCATGTACGGGTAGTCGTTGATGGCGTTCGAAACGGTCTTGATCGAGACGCCGGCCAGCCGCGCAACATCGTGAATCGTCGGCACAGCGCTCCACTCTCTCAGACCCGGGAAACGCTCAACTCTACAACGTGGGAGATCCCGCGGATAGGCGGGTTCGTACACTGGAAGAATGTCTCCTGCTGAGAAGACCCGTTGCGGCAAGCGGGTCGCTCGTGCGGGCGAGGCGCGACAGCGGGGGTGGGTGTGGTGAGTGACGGGGAGTGGATACGCGGTCGCCTGCGCGGCTGGGGGCGCGTCGGCAGCGTCATTCCGCACGGTCTCGACGCCTATGCGCGGGTGTTTCACCCCGCGCGAATCTTCCGCGTCGGCTTCGGCTTCAACGACGATGCGGCGCCGCGTCGTACGGTCATCGAGCACGCGGTTCCGGGTCGTGACGTCGGTGAATCACTGTGCGCATGGGCCGAGGCTGCCCGGCACCTCGGGCGTGTGATGCACCCGCTCGCCCAGTGGAGCTCAATCTCGGGTGCGGCCATCGGCGCATCCGTCGACCTCGAGAACGGTTGGCGGCTGGACGCACCCCGCGACGGTCGGCCAGAACCCGAGCTCCTCGCTCGCCTCGTACAGGCGGTTCTGGCGACCGACCCGCCCAGCCGCACCGTGTCTGTCGGCGTGTGGAATGGCTGGGGCACCCACCCAGACGACGCGTGGGCTCTGCGGAATGGGGAGCGTCTTCGGCTGCCCGGCCGAGAATACGTGGTCTTTGCCGCTCGGCTCGGTGACCTGGCGGATGCGGCCTGGGCCGACGGTGCGGGCATCGGTCGCAAGTGGGGCATGGGGCCCATGCCGCAGCTCGTCTGGCCGTCAGGCCGAGAGTGGTGCATCGCCTCTGAGATCGACTGGAACTCCACCATCGTGGGCGGCAGCCGCGGCCTGATCGAGCGGATTCTCAGCGCACCGGAGGTGGAGGCGCTCGAGGTGGCCATCGATGACGACCTCTCGTCGGAGGGCGACACGCTCAATCGGTGAGCTCTGGCCTCAATCGCGGCGCGGTACCTCTCGCCTGCACAGGAGTTGCCCACACACGGTTGCTATCCTGAATGTCAGATGGCCGTTGCGGTCACCTCTGGACGAGTAGCAACGTACCCAGCCTGACGACGTTGCCACCGGAGGTTGTCATGGGTATTGCCGTTCAAATCGTGGGGTCACTGCTGGTTCTGGCCGGCTTCGCGCTGGCCCAGTGGGGCGTTCTGAATCTGAAGTCGAAGCGCTACCTTGTCTTGAACACAGTGGGTTCGGCCGTGCTGGCGATCGACGCTTTCATCGGGCAGCAGTGGGGTTTTCTGCTGCTTGAAGGGGTCTGGGCCATCGTCTCGGCGATCAGCCTGGTCGCAGTGCTTGCTGGTCGTTCAGAGCGCACCTCGCGGGTCTAATTTCCTGAGAGTTTGCACATACTTGCCGCCTGACGGCCTTGCATATTTAGTGACGATTCATCACTAATGAGGTCGATTCTGCGGCGTGATTCCGCGGATGTGGGCATCCGGCCCCCGCGGCGAGCAGCGGCCGTGGCGCGGATGCCCGCCAGCCGCCGAGCCGAATCGACGCTTGTTCTTTCGTGGCGCACCCCAGTAGGTTGTGGTCGTCCAGGGGGACTTCGTTCTGATTCTGCAGATCTCTGCGTGCTGCCATGCGTGGGGTCGGTTGGGGTGTTCCCATGGTGTTCCCGCGTCGTCTGCTGCTGGCCTGCGTGTCGATGGTGGTCACGGCCGGCGTGGTTGTCGGCATGTCGTCTCCTGCGTTGGCCGACGCCACTCCGGCCCCGTCACCGGCGGTGAGCGCCGCGGCGACTGCTGTGGTCGAGGCGCCTGTGGAGCAGTCGCAGACGCCTGATCCGCAGGTTGCCGCGTCGGCCACCGACGACGCTGTGCCTCCGGCCATCGATGAGGGCGGCACGGCGGCCCTGCCCGCGCCGGCGACGACACCGGATTCACCTGCGACAGCCGCACCCGACCAGTCCGCGGTGAAAGACTTCGACCCCACCGGCAAACAGGTCATCGCAGCAACAGAGTTCAGCGACACGTACGCCGGCCCGAACGGCACCACGATCTCGTCGGTTTCGGCATCGCCGATCAACATGCAGAGCACTGCGGCACCGGATGCGACGGGCGGCTGGGTTCCGATCCAGACCGATCTGCAGACCACCGGCCCGTGGTCGTGGCTCGGCCAGGGCGGCGCAAAAGTCGATCAGCACCCGCTGCATCCACAGTTCTCCCAGTACGCAGACGATCAGAACGTGGTGCAGCTCGCGAAAGACGCCAACACGATCGGGTTCACGCTGCAGGGCGCGAACCATTCCGTTCTCGAACGCGACCTCGCCGCGTGGTCGAGCACGAGGAACCATCTTGAGTACAAGAACGTGTTCGACAACACCGACCTCGTGTACGACGTCACAACCGCGGGCGTCAACGAGCTCTTCCGGTTGAACAGCAGGCCCGATTCCTCACCGGTCTGGACCTGGCGGGTCGACGCGCCGGGGCTGACCGCAGTGCAAGACCCTGATGGCGGCATCACGTTCAGTAGTGCATCCGGAGCCACCGCGTTCTCGATTCCCGCGCCCACGATGTGGGATTCGGCCGGCACCGACCAGAGGGCGAATGCCGCCGCTGCCGTGCGGCTGAACCTGTTGAAGCAGGGCGACAGCTACCTCATCTCGGTCGCTCCCGATGCGGCGTGGCTCGCTGACCCCGCACGGGTCTACCCGGTGTCGGTCGACCCCTCGGTCGGTTCGGCCGACAACGACCGGGAGCTGGCATACCGCACCACCGATGGGGTGAGCACGAACCTGACAAACACGAACAACCATGTGTGGATCGGCAATTCGAACGGCAATGGCGTCTGGCGCTCGGTGGTGCACTACAACTACGAGCAGTTCTTCGGCAAACAGATCGTTGGTGCAGAGATCGCTGTCACCGCTGTGTCGCTCGGCTACAGTGTCGACCCGCACTCCGGTGGGGTCAGCGCGGCCACGTGTGACGGGCCCAACTGCGGGGGAGCGGCGCTCGGTACGTTCACCGTCGACAATTCGTCGGGCGGTAACACCGACCCATCCGGTACCGGCATCGCCTACCGACTCTCGGACTGGGTTCGAACGAACACCAGCGGAAACGGCTTCTCGTTCGGCGGCGATGAGACCCCCGGCCAGTACACTCTCAAGGTTTTCGACACCCGCCTGTATGTGGCATACAAAGACTTTCCGGCGCCCGGAACCCTGCCCTCCCCGGCGAACGGTGCCACGAATCAGTCGCTCACCCCGGCCCTCGGGGTCGGCGGCAGCTACGACCCGAATGGAGCAGGGCTTGGCCGGTGGACCAGGCTGAGTGCGAACCCGAACCCCGAAGTGAACCCCCTCATCGACACCGGCTGGGTTCGCGACGGAGCCATTCCCGTTTCGAAGGGGCTGCTGCAACCGGGCACGACCTACTACTGGCGTTCGTGGGTCGAAGACGCGTCGGCGACGTACTACCCGACGTACCCGGTGTGGCCCGCGACCCCGGTGTACAGCTTCACCACCGACAGCCCGCCGCGGCCCGACAAAGCCACGGCTCTGCCGGTCGATCATGCCGTGGTGACGACGACCCAGCCGGTTTTCTCGATCGGCGTGCCGGCCGTGCCAGACGGTCTGGCGTTCCAGTACAGGTTCACGATCACGACCGGCACCGATGCGACCAGCGGGCAGGTCATCGCGTCGCCCTGGCAGTCTGGCACGACGTGGAGCCCGCCAGATGCGACGGCACTGCAAGACGGCGGAACGTATTCGTGGAGCGTGCTGATCAAGAACAGCGTCGGCACGTACGGGCCGGTATTCGTGAACTCGTTCAGTATCAACAAGCGCCTCGGCACGGGTGGGCCGTCGCCGTCGGATGCGGCCGGCCCGGTGTCGGTGAACCTCGCGAACGGCAACGTGAACATGTCGTTCAGCTCGCCGACGGTCAGTACCGTGGGCGGCGCGATGGGAATGGGGTTCACCTACAACTCAGAGGCCCCCTCGAACGCCGGGCTGAACGCGGAGTACTTCAATGGCATGACCGCCAGCCCGACGAACCCCACCGCAGACTTCGCTGGGGCGACGAAAGTGTTGTCGAGGGTCGACCCGCAGATCAACTTCAACTGGGGTGACGGCACCGGCGGTACTCCCGGGTCTCCAGCCCCCGGCCTGGTCGACACAGACCACTTCCTCGCCCGCTGGACTGGGTTCATCCAGAGCCCTGACGTGGCGGCGACCCCGTATCAGTTCGGGTATGCCCGCGACGACGGTGCCCAGGTATTCGTCGGCGGCGCGACGGTCATCGACCAATGGAACGCCGCCGCAGAGGTCAGCTGGGGCAGTGCGACTGCGCTGTCGAGCACTCCTTCGGCGATCACGGTGAACTACTTCGAGAACACGGGCGGTGCCGCGATGGTGCTGCTCGTCAGAAAGCAGGGCGACACGGGGCCTGGCATGGTGGTTCCGACGTCGTGGTTCACGCGCACGGTCGCGACGTTGCCGACAGGGTGGTCGGCCTCGACCGCGATTGCCGGGCCGGCCGGGTTCTATTCGAAGGCCCAGGTGAACGACACGTCGGTGGTTCTCACCGACGCATCCGGTGCCGTGCACACGTACGTCAGCAAGCCCGGCGGCAGCTACACGCCCCCAGCAGGTGAGGCGGGCATTCTCACCGTCGACGGCTCGAAGCAGGTGAGCCTCACCGATGAGGCCGGCACCGTGTACCTGTTCAATTCTGCCGGGGTCGTGTCGCAGGTCTCATCGCCGCAGGAGGCGCTGAAACCTGCCGCTCCGGTAGTGCAGTTTCGGGCGGGCACGGGCACGGGCGCGGGTGCGGGTGCGATCGACACGATCAGCGACCGGTTGTCGGCGGCGACGACCGGATCCACCACGACGTACAGCCGTCAGGTGAAGTTCGTGTACACCGACGAGACGCCCGCCCAGGCAGGGCTCTCTGGCACAGATCTGGTGGGCGGCAAGGTCTGCAAGACTGACCCGCTGAGCTTTACGGGAACCGCGGCGTTGACGGTGGGGCCGCTGCTCTGCCGCATCGTCTACCCCGGGCATGTGCAGGGCGTGCAGGATTACACCGAGATCGAGTACAACGCATACGGTCAACTGGTTCGCATCACGAACCCCGGCAACGCGCAGTCGACGTTCGCGTACGATGCGCAGGGCCGGGTCAGCGTGATCAGGAACGTGCTGCAGAACGACTGGCTCACCGCGCTTCCCGCGGCCACCCCGGCGCGCTCAGCGACAGCAACAAACGCGACGACCATCAGCTACGACACTCGAGGCCGGGCGACGAAGGTCGCACTGCCCGCCCCCGACGGCGTTACCGCGTCAGCTCAGCCCACGAAGCTCTACACCTACGGCGACACTCTCAGCCCCGCAGTCGTCAACACCACGTATGTGGACAGCGTTGACAGCGCTGGCACACCGCTGCCGAACACGCGTGTCGGTCCCGGGCACGCCGAAACCGTCACCTACGACAGCGCCCTTCGCACCCTGACGAGCACGTCGGCGATGGGCCTCACCGCCAGCACCGTGTGGAACGACAAAGACCAGACCCTGTCGGCGGTCAACGCGCAAGGGTTGGAAGCCACCACGCTCTACGACACCCGAAACCGGGCCACTGACAGCTACGGGCCTGCCGCGCCCGGCTGTTTCAACCCTGACAGAACAGCGACGCCCGCGTGCGCGTCAACGACTGCGCACACGCACACCGGGTACGACGAGAATCTGCAGGCCCTGAACAGCACCTACTACGACAACCCGTCGTGGACCGGTGTGCCGAAGGCGTATTCGTTGGGTATCCCCGGCACGGCGACCGCGGGCGACGTGAACATGGACTGGAACACCAGCTCGCCGATGCCCGGGATTCCGGCCGCGTCGTGGTCTGCGCGGATGACGGGCACGATCACGTTCCCCGACGCCGGCACGTACACGCTGCAGACGGACGCCGATGATGGCACCGTACTGTGGGTCGACAACACCCTGCTGTTCAACGACAACATCAGCTCCGGGGTTCACTGGTCGCCCCTTGGAATGGTCACGATCAAGGACCCCGGCACGGTTCTCCCGGTACGGCTCGACTACGCAAACCAGGCGGGCCCGGGCGCGTATCTCGCGCTGACGTGGATCATGCCGGGCAAAGCTTCGTTCGACGTCATCCCACACCGCTACCTCAGCCCCGACTACGGGCTCGCGACCTCCAGCAAAACCGACGACGCAGTGCCCGCCGGAACAACCGGAGTCAGCACAACCGCCGTGACATCGCTCACGACCTCGACGACGTACGGTTCGAGCCCGTGGCTCGGGATGGCCGCGACCAACACCATCGACCCCGGGGCCGGGAAACTGAACCTGACCACCACGACCACGTACGAGACGACTGCTGCGGGGTACCAGCGCCGGATCGGGAAAACCCTTCCCGCAGCGACCGCGACGGGTGCGGCTTTTGCCGGGTCGACGTACAGCTACTACTCGAACACCTCCGGCTACGAGACCTCGTACAAACCGGCCCTCACAACACCCGTCTGCGGAGTGCCGCTCGGCACACCGCAGTACGGGATGCTGCAGACATCCAGCACGCCCTCGCCGACGACCGCGGGCGGCGGCACCATTGCCGCCTCCGTCGTGTATGACAGTTACGGGCGCATCGCCGGGAGTCGGGCATCCGCCGACAGCGACTGGCAGTGCATCACCTACGACAGCCGCAACCGGGCCACCAAAACGGTGTATCCCGCGTACGGTGGTCAGCCCGCGCGAACGGTGACCGTCTCGTTCACAGACACCGGTGCGGCGACCGGCAACCCGCTCAAAGGTTCTGCCACCGACGACTCCATCGCCTCCACCACAACCGGAGGCAAAATCAGCACCACCACCGACCTACTCGGCCGAACCGTGACCTACACCGATGTGTGGAACACCGTGACGACGCCGACCTACAACGCAATCGGCCAGGTCATCTCGACTTCGACCCTGGCGAACGGATCGACAAGCCCGTCGGTGCAGGCGGCGACCTATGACCCTGACGGAAAAGTCACCCAGATCACCGCTAACGGCGCCGTCATCGCGGTTCCCGCTTATGGCGACAAAACCGCAGGAATCAACGCCGGGCAGCTCATCGGCGTCAGCTACCCGGCAGGGGCGGGTGCGGCCGGAAACGGATCGGCGCTGGCACTCACCCGCAACAGCGTCGGCGCGAGCAGCAGCATGGCATGGACCTTCGTCGCCGGGCAGCCCGGTCTCACCGACACGGTCGCCCGGTCGGAGTCGGGCCGGATCCTCACCGACACCACTCTCGACGGCACGGCGGCCGCGCAGACCTCGACCTACGGGTACGACGCCGCGGGCCGGCTGACCACCGCGCAGACGGCCGGGCACAGTCTCGTTTACGGGTTCGCGGCATCCGGTGGCTGCGGGGTGAATGCGGCCGCGGGAATGGACGGCAACCGCACCTCGGTCACCGACACCACCACCGCGCCTTCTCTGACCACGACGACGAACTACTGTTACGACAACGCCGACAAGCTCACCTCCAGCGCCGTCACCAACCCCGTGACCGGCGCCGACAGCAGCAACGCCGGCCTCGCCACCGGCCAGCTCGCCTACGACACCCACGGCAACACCACCACCCTCGCCGACCAAACCCTGAGCTACGACGTAGCGAACCGGCACATGAAAACCAGCCTCACCGGTGGCACCACCATCACGTACCAACGCGATGCCACCGACCGTGTGATCTCGCGCACCACCGTCGTGCCCGGCAGCGGGCCGGGCACTGGCACCACCATCGTGTACTACCTCTACGCCGCCGGTGGTTCACCCGTCATGGTGAAAGACGGCGCCACCGGTACGGTCAGCCGGATGCTCAGCCTCCCCGGCGGGGTGAGCATCACGATCTCCGCGACCGGGGATCAAACCTGGTCGTATCCGAACATCCACGGCGACATCGTCGTCACTTCCACCCAGGCCGGCATCCGGTCGGCGCTGTACCGTTACGACCCCTACGGCCAGCCCATCAGCCCCTCCGGCGTCATCGGCACCACCGCCAGCGACAGCAGCGTTCCAGACAACCTGCCCGGCACCGCCGACAACGCCTGGGTCGGTGCCAGCAGCAAACTCTACGAACACCAAGGCAGCATCGCGACCATCGAAATGGGTGCCCGCCAATACGTCGCAGCTCTCGGCCGTTTCCTCAGCACCGACGCCGTCGAGGCTGGCAACTCCAACTCATACAACTACCCGGGCGATCCCATCAATAAATTTGACCTCACCGGCAACCGGCAAGACTCGGGCTCCGCGAGCGTGAACAAGGCCTACTACAGCGACTTCCACAACGCGCAAACCGGCGGCGGGAGTGGGCTAAATACCATGGGGATGGTCGGCCAAGCCGCCCGAATCAGCGGCCTAAAATATGAAGAAGAGCAGGCAAATCAGCACCTTCATGCCTCACTTAAGACCATTTCCGTTGACGCTGCTTGGGTGTCCGAAGCGTTCAACCTTGGAAGTGCAGCGGTTGGTTTTGTTGCCCTGCAGTCGGTAGAAGTACCGCCTGTCGCCATCGCGTTGGAAGCGTCTTCTATACTTTTGAATAAGTTTGGGACAGTTATCGGTTTGGTCGGCACAGCAGCCGGTTGCATGGATTCCTTTGACCAACTATGCCTAACCAGTATCGGAGTAAACGGGTTTGGATTTCTAATCAGCGGGACACCAGCTGGCCCAATCTTTTCATCCCTCGTGGGTGGCGCGTTTCTTATTCCACAAGGTTGGCCCCGATGGGAATGGTAAATCAGAGGTTTCGTCGATGATCATCTACTGGTTCACCCGCGCGGGAATTACAATCGGATGGGTGCTACTCATCGGATTCTCCCTTGTTGTTCCAGCCGCGATTTTCGGGATGTACCCCTATGTAGGAAGTGGACTTCCTACGACACAGACGGGGTTAGCGACATCGGGAATACTGATCTTGGTGGCCTATCTTGCTGGGACGGCGTACCGAATACATGTTCGGGCGACTGGACTCCGCTCGACCGTTCAGAAGGTTCACTCTGCGCCCGGATTCGTCACCAGATGCAGCTCAGCGGCATATCGGTTGTTTGCGTCGAGACTATCGTCAAAGCTCATGCGCCTTCGAGCCCTGGGCAATTTGAACGTGGTGGCTACGGAAATTGGAATTGAATTTTGGTGGCCGCTTCGTCTCTCGTTCGAGCAGCGCGTGATTGTTCTCAAATGGACTGAAATCAAATCTGTTACCCACCGTTCAAGTTTTGGTCGTCAGCTCATCCAGTTCGATCTCACTGATTCCGAAAAAAAGATCGAATTTGGAATATTGAGCGGAACTCTGAGGCCTGTCTCGATTCAAGTCGCACTAAACATCGTCGATCATTTCAACTCCATGAGGCACCAGAACGGCTAGTATCCGGACCTCTCTTAAACGCATATTTATGCCAAATTAAGGTAGTATCAGTTCGGCCAAGCGGCCTTAGATGCACTGCCCAGGTCTCATCTCAATACTCCGTCAGAATTTGGAGTATGGACATTTTGGGACGACGTGCCCGTAAGGCTCATCGTTGAGATCGGGGCCGAGGCGCCGAGACCAGCTCCAGAGCACTTCTACTCCCTGGTCAGGCCTGCAGGCCGCCCACCCCGCCGCGATCGTCCAACTAGAGCCACAACGACGAACGGGAGAAAACCAAAAACAATGCAGCAGGCCCCGAACACCCGAGTGACCTGCTCAGTAGATGGTCCAACTACCCACGACATGGCAATGATAAAAACTCCGGCCAAGACTACTGCGTAGCACCACGCTTTTGTTCTTGATCGACGAGCCGACGCCCCCGCCGCGTGGGCGAGCTGAGCGCCTGCGCGGCGCGGCTCTGCTAACGACGAGAGTAACTCCCAAGCTATATTTTGAATTGCTGAGTCATTTGCTGCACCCACAGCCTGCCGTGCAGACCATCTGCTCCAACCCGGTACGCCCACTCGAACGCCCGCCAGATTTGCCGCTTCTTGAGTCAAGCTCTTAAATTTCAGATCGGCCACTCGATCAGGAAAAAGCATCGGTCCGTATATACCCAGAGGATCTACAATCGATACGTAGTCAGCGCTGACTACGCCGTCGTAGAGACGCGCGCCCTCCACACTAAGTGGATGAGCGGAAACATCTTTCAAAATTAGCGCTTGCGAGAATGGCCGATGAGAAATTCTGAGTTACATCCAATCCTCCGCTCGTTATATCAGATTGAACGGAGCCAGTCGGTACCAAAAGTCATCGTCGACGCGATTTTCGCTCGTGAGACCGGTGTTGTGCTACACGGTGTCAGTGGGTGGGAAATACAGCTGTCTTACGATGCCGACTTGCCCACCGTTTTTTCTCAAATGTCTGAGGTGGAGGCCCACTTGCAACCGCCCTCGGAAGACGAAGCATTTGGGATGCTGCCAAGTGATTCGATCGCGAATAACTGGATCGAATCGCATTATGACTTGGGTACCCACGAGTCCGGTCTCGCTCGGCACTCCGAAGGGTTGCATTACCTCGCTATTTCACTCGACGGCTCCAAAACTCACATAACCGTTGGCAATGGAGTGGATTCATTTACGTTCGATCAGGAACTTGGACCCGGCTTTGAATCCGTAGGTGTCCCTTACGACATAGCAGATGCTTATTTATTCGCACACCGAGATTGACGTGCCCCATGGTTTGGTGACCTGAAATGGTGTGAGGATCGGGCCTTCTCTGAGAGGCTTCGTCCACGCCACGACCATTCCCTGTTGAGTTCAGAATTCGGTGGAACTCTTGCCTCAATTTGTTTCATCGTCGGCTTGGTGGTGGGCTCTATAGCGGGTGTTCTTGGCGCTCTGAGTGTGTTGTTCAACAGAGCCGAAAAGAGAAAGCCACGGTTGTGACTGATTCGTGCCGCAACCCTCGCCTTAGCGCGCCAGTTGGTCGGCGCCGAATCCGGTCAGAACCACACCGCGAATCTGTTGAGAGGCAATAATGCCAGCCTCGCATTGGGCTATATTCGCAGTCGGAGTTTTACTGATCATCGCTGGGCTAGTGAAGCTCTGCCTGCCTGTCTGGATTAGATCCAAGCCCTCATCACGTCGGATCGCGAAAACACGGCGCCGAAACGAGAAATTTGCCCTTCTGAGAGTGTTCCCCCTGTGGCTTAACTTGATAACCATAGGCATAGTATTTTGCGCATGCACGATTTACGGAGTGCACTAATTGCGTTGGTAGTACTTGATCCTGTCGCTGCCCCTGCATCTGCTTGATCGCGGCAACGAACTCATGCCGACACATGGTCTGGGTTTCCTGTCGCATCAGGTCAACAGATCGTCGCGCTCCTCGGCCGACTCCAACAACACGGTGCCCTACGGGATGCTCAGTGGTAGCTGACGAAGAACGAGCTAGGAGTGCAGGTATAGGTCGCGTTCCCGACCTGATGAACACCGTTGCCGAGCCGGCCACAGGTTTCACCGGCGTTGACAAGGGTAGGTACAGCGATCGCGGCAATCAGAAGAGTGATCGTCACCCCGATGCCAGCAATGATGATTCCGGCCAGAGCGAACCCGTTCCTGAAGCCGTCGCGCCGAGATTTCACCAGGGCGATGATGCTGAGCACCAGTCCGGCGAGGTTCAGCAGAACGAAGAACGATAACGCGAACCCCACGATCCCAATGGTTCGCCCCCTGTTCGGGACACTCAGAGGCACCGCTGACGGCACCTCAGCAGCGGCAGGCAGGAGTGTGTGGTCGCTGGTATCAGTCATGGGTGAAATGTAGCGCAGAACAGCTCCAGCCAGTCAGCTCGGCCGCATTCGAGCCGCGACCACGAGGGGTATGAGGACGAGTGCTTGGCGAATTTCGCTAAGCCGACCCTCAGCGGAACAACTCGTTGATTCACCGAGAATGGCCCCAATCGTTGAAGAGCGGCTCGCAGTCCGAACCGTCGCTGACACGTAGCTCGCTGCTCATTCGTAGCTACCTAGTCCACCTCAAGGGCTGAGCCCAATGCCACGGAAGAATAAGAAAGATTAGTATTGCTCACTATCAACGAGGAAAGTTCGGACGAACAAGGATTGGCGAATGCACCAGCGATTTCTGTCAACTTGGGCGCCCCGTCAGCAACTTGGGACGGAACCTGACGATGTTCGTCTCGTCGTAGAGAAACACTTCAGGTCGCGCCGACGACTACGCGTCATTTCTCTAGTGTGCTTCGTTCTTGTGTGCGGCTCGTTCGTCGGCGGCGTGGTTCTCGTCGCGCTTTCATTTTCGGTATTTCATCTTTTCTACATAGCTCCCTTCTTCATTCTGGCCGGTACGTCGTTCTGGTCCATCTCGAACCTCGAGAATCCGATTTATTTGACCAATGGAGAGTTGAGCGAGCGAAAAGAACAGGAGGCGGAATGAGCAGCTTTGCGGTTCGCTGCTGTGGCTATGCGGTCGGAGCTTCACTTTTTCTAGGCTATGTTCTTGCGATCGTCTCACTCGTCGCGGGGGGTGAGACGTGGACCGATCTTGGCCTCTACATCTACTTCTCGCTTATCTACTGCGTCATCGCGACGCCTTTCGCTTTGTTCAACGGGGTTGTTGCGGGTCTGGCGGCACGAGTGTTTCTTGCGGACAACCGATCGCCGTCCAGCTCCTTTTTCGTTCAAAGCCTGAGCCTGCTGATCGGGACCATCCCGTGTGTTGTGCTGGCGTGGTCGGCTCTAAAGCCTGACACCGACGTATGGATCCTGCTAGCTGCCGCCGGAATCGTGTTCTCTTTCGGGGGAGGCGCTCTCGCCTGTAGATCAGTCAGGTGGCGCGCGGTGGCGCCGATCGCGACCTCACTGTCGCGGGTAGTCGATCTTGAACGTGCAGGATCATTGCCTTCGACGCTGAATAGCTTGAAGAAGATGGGGCATCGTTGAGACCGGCGACTGCTGAAGTCACGATGGTTGGAGAGCTGCATAATCAGGAACGGAAGCCGTGTGTGGTCAAGATGAGATATGAACTCGCGACACGGCAAATCAAGGTGGCCCTAGCGCTTTCGGCGCCGATAGGCGTGCTGAGCGGCTTCATCGGCGCGCTTTCAGTGGATGTGATAGCCAGGGGTGGAATAGCGCCCGTCTCCTGGACTGCGGCGATTCTCGGCGGTCTGGTTGGTTTGTTTCTCGGGCCGTTTTCTGCGGCAGGAGGGGTGGCCGGATATGCGGTTGCATCACGCTGCGGAGCCAATTCATTCTGGGCACGCGGGCCGTTCGTTGTCTTGTTCAGTTGCGCCGCAGCTACGGTTCCATTTTTTGCTTTGGGTCTGACTTCGATGGTCGCCGGTGTCGCTTTCGTCTCGACCGTCGCGAGCGGCCTGACCTATTTCGTGGCTGCCAAGAGATGAACTGTGCCGTGACGTATTGCGCTGCTACGCGGGAATCGATCAGTGCCGGAACGAGACGGAAGAGACTTAGTGGCATCCTTGGGCTTTCTCGAGTTGATAGTGATAATCCCGCTGTGTATTTGTATTTCTTGTTGGCGACGTCCAACATCGTCATCGCAGTGGCTGCAGGATGCTGGATCGTCTTCACAATCGTCAACAACTTCGTGATTCATTCCTGAGCGAGCGACTCGGTCAATAGAAGGCACCGAATTCCGACAAATCGAAGACGCAATGGGAGGTGGACTGTGAAAGAAATGAACCTTGGCATATTCGGGATGCTCTGCTTGCTGTGCATCCGCGGATTGGCGTTGTGGGTGATCATCCCTACGACGTTCGTAGTCTGGCTTCTTGCCTGTTACTGGTTTGTTCGTCGCGGAGCGAGCATGGGTAGATTTTTCGGCTGGGTCGATTTCAATTTCATGGTCTTTATCACCCTGACAATCCTCAGGCCCTTCTCCGAAGGGGCGCTTCCTGTGCGGGTTCCTTTTCACCGCATCCGCAGCGTCACGCATCGAATGAGCCTCATGGATCCCTCATGACCTCGGCACCGCGTGAAGTTTGGTTTGAATGTGGACGCCAATGGAAGGTTGCTGGTGGTTGCTACCAGAATCCAAACGGCGGCTCGTTTTCCTCGATGGCTCGCAGAAAGAGGAATAGATGAACTGGCCGCCTCTCATAACCGGGCTGGTCATGGCCGCAGCCGACGGCGCCCACCGAGTCGATCTGACCGACCTCGTCTGGCCGATCCAGAGCCGTCAACACAAGGCCGATGGCGGACCAATGCCGCCGCCACGGCTGTCCTCGAAGGCCCGTTACCGCAAATCCAGGCTCGACACCGCGAACCGGTCAGCCAGAAACCGCCCGTTCACGAGCAGCGCATTCGCGTCGTCGGCCACGGCCGCATCGCGAAGCTTCGAGACGGCCCCCAGAAGCACGGTGAGCTGCGCGGTCAGCGCGCCAGGGGGAGTCGAGCCGTCGCTGAATACGTGCCCGAGCGCCCACTCGACGGGCAGCGCGAGGTAGGCCCGCAGCGTGTCGGGGAGGTAGACGGTCGCCGCTCGACGCACGATCAGGTCGGTTTCTGAGTTCAACCGAACCCGCGGGGCCGTATCGAGCAGCAGCTCGATGATCTGAGCAACCAGCGCCTCTGCATCGGCCGGTATGCGCCCAGAGACCCGGCTGGGCAGGCTCCGCAGATCGGCTTCGAGGCTGGCCTCGCCGACAGAGACGCCGGCCTCAGCCGAGTGGATGCCGAGGGTCTGCAGAGCCCGCGTCGATGCTGCGGCGTCACCGGCCGCGTCTCCCGCGGCGGCAGCAACGTGCCCAGCAAACGCACTCAGCCACTCGCCGAGCGTCTGGGTGCGGCGGGCGATGACAACCCCGCCAGAGACCCGGCGGGTTTCGGCTGACCATTGGCCGCGGGCGGCTGGGCGCAGCGACAGGGTCTCGCCGCCGGCAGACAGGCTCAGCTCGGTGATGTCGCCTGGCCGGCCGGCGAGCCGGTCGCCGAGGGTGCGCGTGCGTTCGACCAGCAGTACCGTTGCCGCGACGGGCTCGGAGAGGGCCCGGGTGGCGCCGTCGACGAGGGAGGCCAGGAACGCCTGCGGGTCGGCCAGGGCGGTGGCGGCCGACGGTGCCGCGCCCGTGAGCGCAACGCTGTCAGACGGTTTGCTCACCAGCGCCCGCCGTCGGTCAGCGGCAGCACGAGGCTCGGCGTCGCGATCACATGGTCGGGCCGCAGGGAGCGCACAGCGCTGCCGATGGCGAAGAACTCGGTGGTGTGGCCGCCCCAGCGGTGCGGCAGTGACAGAAGTTGCACGCCCACAATGCCCTCGGCATCCAGAGCCTCAGCTTCGGTCTGCATGCGACCCATCGCGAGCTCACGAGCGTTGTAGAGCGCCTCGGTGAACTGGGTGATCTCAACGTTGGCGCCGATGTTGTTGAGCGAGGTCATCATGCCCTGGTGGGCGATGTGGTAGACGCAGGTTCCCATCACCAGGCCGAGTGGCGCATAGCCCGACTGAATGAGAGTCCAGAAGTCTTGGCCCGACAGGTCTGAGGTGAACGGAAGCCCCTTGTTGTTACGCCAGGTGCCCTTCTCCGGAGGCTTCTCGGCCGTGACGGCCGTGCCCACGGCGATGAATTCGGCGAGGTCGTTGCCGTACTCTTTGAACTCGATCTCGAGCCGCACCCCGACCACTCCGTCGGCGCCGAGGGCGTCTGCTTCGGCTTCCATACGGGTCATCGCGAGCTCACGAGCGTGGTACATCGCGCCGCTCAGCTTGTCGAGTTCCATGTTCTTGCCCCAGCGCCGGGCCTGGATGCCGACGTGGTAGACACTCGAACCCAGCACGAGGCCCACCGGGCGAAAGCCGGCCTGCTTCACCAGTAGAAACTCGTTCACCGAGAGATCGGAGGTGAACAGGTTCTTCTTGCCATCTGCCAGGCGGGCACGCGCGTCTGCGGGGAGCGAGATACCGGAGAAGGGGTCAGTCATCGGTTGCACTTTCGTTCGAGAGGTGAGAGAGGGATGCGATGGGCCGGCTGCCGTGCGTTCACGCGCCGCCCCGCCTGGCCGGTGGTGGCGGTGCGTCGCGGAGCGGCAGAATCGTGAGGGCCGACGACCCGGATGCTCGTCGCCGCGCACCCGGCATCGCCAGCAGGGTGGTGCCCACCACCACAGATTCGGCGTGCAGGTCGCGGCCGTCTTGACCGCCGCAGGGCGTTTCGAACTCCGACAGGCTCATGCTGGTCACGGCCAGTTCGGCGCTTCCCATGTGGGTGGCGCGGGCGGCGAGGCGCTCACGGGATTCGTGCCGTGCGGCCTGAATCAGCTCGGTCATGCCCGTCACTTCGCCGTTCACCCAGCTCGAGCGTTGCTGCCGCAGCTGCCAGTCTTCGTGTTTGGTCGAGATCGACACGCCGAGCACGATCTCACGGGGAATGTAGCCCGACAGAATCGCCGCAGCGCAATCTTCGCCGCTCAGGTTGGTGCTCCACGCGTCGGCCGCTGTGCGCGGAATCGGCGAGAGCGACGGGTCGATCGACCGAACCGCTGTGCCGAGCGCGCTGAACTCCCACGACGAGCCCTCGAGTTGACGGCGAACGATGCGAACCCCCAGCACGCCGTGTGCGCCGAGCGCCACCGCTTCGGTCATCATGCGCTTCAGCGAGCCGTACCAGCCGCGCTCGAAGGCGTTCACGTACGGCGCGAAGCTCCCGTATTTGCCGCCGGCGCCAGAGGTGGTGACGGGGGTGACCATTCCCATGCTCGCCATGCCGAACCCGCCGGTGTTCCACCACGAGCAGCCGCCGCCCGTCCAGCCGAGGTTCATGACCACGCAGCCGAACACTTCGCCCACAGGGATGAGGCCGGCGCTGTGGACGCTGGCCGCAGCGGGCGCGGAGAGCAACGACCCGGCGGTACTGCCAGCTTTTTGACGCGCGATTCGCTCGTGCGCTGCCGGCGGGAGCCCATCGATCCATTCGTCCACGTCTTCATCCAACCACTCAGTGCACTCGTTCGCCCCTTCTCGAACTGGGAGTTTTCACACCCTCAGAACGAGAAGACCTCCTCGTGCAGGTGCCGCCGGGGCAGACCAGTGGCTAGCAGTGCGGTGCGAGCCGCGTCAGAGAGCGCGGGCGACGCGCACAAGTACACCTCTCGTGTGCGCACGTTCGGTACAAGCTGCGTGAGGCGTTCGGCGCTGAACCTGTTTGCGGGGTCAGACGAGCGACCGATCATCCAGACGATCTCGACGCCTCGGTGAGCGGCAATCTCTTCGAGTTCGTCTCTGAAGACGATGTCGTCAACCGTCGACGCCCGGTAGAGCAGGGTGATGGCGCCGCTGTCGGCGTCGAGCGTCTCGAAGAGAGCGCGCATGGGGGTGATGCCCACGCCGCCGGCCACGAGCAGCACGTCGGGCCGGGTTCGCCGCCGCGAGGTCATGGCGCCGTACGGGCCCTCGGCGAGCACCAGTGTGCCCGGCGTGATCGAGTGCAGCAGGCGACTGCCCGAGCCGAGGTCTTTGACCGTGATGCGAAGTCGGTTGTTCTGGGCGGGCGCCGACAGCGAGAATGGATGCGCCGACAGCCACGTGCGTCGCGTCAAGAATCTCCAGCGAAAGAACTGGCCAGGCACAGCGTGCAGGTCATCGACGTAGTGGCCCCGAAACACGATGCTCACCACCCCCGGAGCCTCAGAAAGCACCGTCTCGACCCGCAGCCGATGCCGCCAGGTCTGCTCGAGCGGTCGCAGCACCCGATAGCGGAGAACCAAGGCGAACGCGTACACGTAGAGCAGGCTCCAGAACACCTCGGCGGGCAGGAATCCGGCAAGGTTCGGCCCCGCCAGCTCGTGCCCGAACGACAGCGCGATGGCCACGTAGGTGAGCAGATGGATGCTGTGCCACCGCTCGTACGAGAGCCGCCGGCGCGCGGCGCGAATCGAGAGCGCGCCAACGGCGACGAACAGAACGGTTGCAGCGAGGGCCGGCCAGAGCCAGGGCAGGCTCATCAGGTTGAGGGCGCCGCCGATGATGGTGTCGTGTCGCAGGGCGATCCAGGTTGCCGTGGCCGCCACGACGTGAACGATCATGGTGGCGACGAAGACCCGGCCGAGGCGGCCGTGCCACCGGGCGAGGCGGTCAGCGCCGATCTCCCGCTCAAGCAGGGGCGCGCGCGACATGAGCACGAGCATGACGGCGACGAAGTACCCGGCGAGCAGGCCGAACACGTGGGCGGCGAGCGCGAGGGTGAGCATCAGCGGGGTGGGTGCGCTCAGAACCGCGAGGGAGAGGGAGAGAACACCGCCGCCAACGAGCGCCGTCAAAACGAGGTGGTCGGCGCGGATGCGCGTACGGGTTCGTGGCCGGGGGCCGAGTGGGCGGGTCACGAGGTGGCTGGGGGTAGAGCGGGGCCGCGACCGGGTGCGTTCGAGCGGTGATCGGTGAGGTCGTCGGGTTCGTGGCCGGAGCCGCGTCGGCCTGCGGCGTCAGCGGTAGCGGTAGCTGCAGCGGCGGCAGCAGCAGTGGCCTCCGCATCCGCAGCGGCGGCGGCAGTGGCCTCCGCGTCCGCAGCGTCGACCGCGTCCGCCGCAGCAGACCCAGCAGCCGGCACGGCCGAGCTGCCCACAGCCACAGTGAGCGGCGTCGTACCGGGCGCCTCGACCGCCAGCTGCAGCCCGAGCACCGTGGCCGACACGAAGATGCCCGCCGTCGTCACTTTCGTCAGGCTCGACCACCGCTTGCTGCTGAGCCGCGGGCGTGCCGGCGCGGGCGGGTCGACATCGTCTTCTGGTGCGCGACCGTGGCGGGGCGGGGAGAGGGGCATGACTCCATGGTGCGTGCAACTGCGCTCGACGGGGGCGATTCATCGGCGACTCTTACCGCACTGTCGCCGATTGCGGAGCCCACGCATCCGGTCGCCGCGAACGCGCAACCCCGGTGCCGAATCGACGTTCTCTGCGAGGCTGAACACCGAGGCGGCGCTCGCCGCGGAGGTGGAGCGTACTAGATAAGGCCATTTCAGACGGAGTACTTGAAGCCGAGGTGCGAGCCGGTGAAGCCGAGGCGCTCGTAGAAACGGTGGGCGTCGGTGCGGGAGGCGTCTGACGTGAGCTGAACGAGGGCGGCCCCAAGTGCGGGGGCCGCGGTGTCGGTGACCCAGCGCATCATCGCGCCGCCGATGCCGTTCGAGCGATGCAGGCCGCTGACGCGGACCGCTTCGACCAGGAGACGGGTCGACCCGCGGCGGGCCATGCCGGGAATCAGGGTGAGCTGCATGGTGCCCACCACGGCGCCTGAAGCGTCTTCGACGACGAGCAGGGCGTTCGCGGGGTCGGCGACGATCGCGAGAAGGGCCGCGAGGTAGACGGGCCGGTCGGCGGGAGAAGCGATGTCTCCGCGGGCGGCACTGACCGGGTCATCCGACAGCAGCAGCATGACAGCATCGAGGTCGAGTTCGGTTGCCGAGCGGAGCGTCAGCGAGCCGTTCGACGCTGCAAGCTCGGTGGGCAGTGAGAGTCGGCGGAGCATGGATCCAGTCTGGCGCACACCGCCCGAACCGACATCTGCGCACGAGCCACCCGCCCTCCACAACCGAGGAGTTGTGGTGCGCCCAGCTGCGGCGGGGGAGGCGGGAGCGACGGGGTGTACGAGATGCGTTAACAATGCCTCCGCGGGCGTTAGAGAACCGTTAAGGCCCGAGCGCGCTGTAACACTTCGGTGTCTACTCAGGTGCTGTGCCCTGCGAGATCGTCTGACCTGACGAGTCGCACGGCCTGTGTGAGTGGAATGGAGTTCTTGTGCTTGACGTGATTTATGTTCTCGGCATCGTGGTCTTGTTCGCGGTTGTCGACCTCATCGCCAAGGGGGTCGGCAAGCTGTGATCGTCTTCGACATCATTGCGGCCGCCCTCGCGGTTGCCGCCCTCGGCTTTCTGGTGTTCGCGCTCGTCAAACCCGAGCGGTTCTAGTGGACACCCTGTTCGCCATCCTTCAGGTGGCCACCCTCGTTCTGTTCCTCGTTCTGCTCTATCGGCCGCTCGGTGACTACATCGCCCACATCTACACGGGCACAAAGAACCTGCGCGTCGAGCGCGGCTTCTACCGGATGATCGGAGTCGACCCCACCTCTGAACAGACCTGGCGTACCTACCTGCGCGGGGTTCTGGCGTTCTCGCTCGTGGGCGTGCTGGTTCTGTACGGCATCCAGCGCCTGCAGGCGGTTCTGCCGTATTCACTGGGTATGCCGGCCATTCCAGAGGGCCTGTCGTTCAACACGGCCATCTCGTTCGTGACGAACACGAACTGGCAGTCGTACTCGCCCGACGTGACAATGGGGTACTCCGTTCAGCTGGCCGGCCTCGCGGTACAGAACTTCGTGTCGGCCGCGGTGGGCATCGCCGTGGCGATCGCCCTGGTTCGCGGGTTCGCCTACCGGCGCTCGGGCACGATCGGCAACTTCTGGGTCGACCTCACCCGCGGCACGCTGCGGCTGCTGCTGCCGCTGTCGATCGTCACCGCCGTCATTCTGATCGCCGGCGGCGTGATTCAGAACTTCAACGGCTTCACTGACGTGACCACTCTCACGGGCGGCACGCAGAGCATTCCGGGTGGCCCGGTGGCCTCACAGGAGGCGATCAAGATGCTCGGCACGAACGGTGGCGGGTTCTTCAATGCCAACTCGTCGCATCCGTTCGAGAACCCCACGGCCTGGACCAACCTGCTGCAGATCGTGCTGATGCTCGCCATTCCGTTCAGCCTGCCGCGGGCGTTCGGCCGCATCGTGGGCGACAACCGCCAGGGCTACGCGATTCTGGCCGTGATGTCGACCATCTTCGTGGTGTCGCTGTCGGCACTGTCGATCTTCGAGGCGTCGGGTGCCGGCTCGGCACCGCAGCTGGCGGGCGCGGCCATGGAGGGCAAGGAAGACCGCTTCGGCATCTTCGGTTCGACTCTGTTCGCCACAACGAGCACGCTCACCTCGACCGGTGCTGTGGATTCGATGCACGACTCATTCACCTCGCTCGGCGGCATGATGCCGATGCTCAACATGATGCTCGGCGAAGTGGCTCCGGGCGGCGTGGGTTCTGGTCTGTACGGGATGCTCATCCTCGCGGTCATCGCGGTGTTCATTGCCGGGCTGTTGGTGGGCCGCACCCCCGAGTACCTCGGCAAGAAGCTCGGCCCGCGCGAGATCAAACTCGCGAGCCTGTACATTCTCGTCACCCCCACCCTTGTGCTCGCCGGCACTGCACTCAGCTTCGCGATACCGGCCGTGCGAGACGACGTCACAAGCACCTCGATCTACAACTCGGGGCTGCACGGCCTCTCGGAGGTGCTCTACGCCTTCACCTCGGCCTCGAACAACAACGGTTCAGCCTTTGCCGGCCTCACCGCGAACACGCCGTGGTTCAATGCGGCGCTCGGGGCGGCGATGCTCCTCGGCCGGTTCATTCCCATCGTGCTGGTGCTGGCGCTCGCCGGTTCTCTGGCACAGCAAGACCGCATCCCGAGCACCGCCGGAACCCTGCCGACCCATCGGCCCCAGTTCGTCGGGCTGCTCGTCGCGGTGACCGTGGTCATCGTTGCTCTCACCTATTTTCCCGTCATCACGCTAGGACCGCTAGCGGAAGGGCTTCAGTAATCATGTCGACCATCACCCCCCTCAGACCCCCCGAATCCCACCCCACCGCGCACGAGGCCACCGAGAAGAAGGCCGCGTTCGGCGTCGCCCAGCTCCTCGAGGCCACACCGGGGGCATTCCGCAAGCTCCACCCGCGTGAGATGTGGCACAACCCGGTCATGTTCATCGTCGAGATCGGTGCCGCGCTCACCACGGCGCTCGCCATCGCCGAGCCGTTCATCGGCGGCTCGGGGTCGTCGGGCGGCACCGCAGTGCCGGCCTCGTTCACCTGGGGTATCGCGATCTGGCTCTGGCTCACCGTTCTGTTCGCGAACCTCGCCGAGTCGGTCGCAGAGGGCCGCGGCAAGGCGCAGGCCGACAGCTTGCGGAAGACGCGCACGAGCACAACGGCGAACCGGGTCACCGGGTACGACCCCGCGGTCGACCCGATGGCCGAATCGACGCCCCTCGTCGCACTCTCGTCGGCAGACCTGACGCTCGGCGACGTGGTTGTGGTCACGGCCGGCGAGCTGATCCCCGGCGACGGCGACATCGTGGCGGGCATCGCCTCCGTCGACGAGTCGGCCATCACCGGCGAGTCGGCCCCCGTAGTTCGTGAGTCGGGCGGCGACCGCAGCGCCGTCACCGGCGGAACCCGCGTACTCTCCGACCGCATCGTGGTCGAGATCACCTCGAAGCCCGGCGAGACCTTCGTCGACCGCATGATCGCGCTGGTCGAGGGCGCGTCACGGCAGAAGACACCGAACGAGATCGCCCTGAATATCTTGCTCGCCAGCCTGACGATCGTGTTCGTGATCGTCACCCTCACGCTGAACCCCATCGCGGGCTACGCCGGGTCGCAGGTGAGCCTCACCGTTCTGGTTGCGCTGCTGGTCTGCCTCATCCCCACCACCATCGGGGGACTGCTCTCTGCCATCGGCATCGCCGGCATGGATCGCCTCGTTCAGCGCAACGTTCTCGCCATGTCGGGCCGCGCGGTCGAAGCCGCCGGCGACGTGACCACCCTGTTGCTCGACAAGACCGGAACCATCACCTACGGCAACCGCCAGGCCGCAGAGTTCATCGCGCTCGCCGGGGTGGCACCGGATGCCCTGCGGCACGCTGCCGCTGTGTCATCGCTCGCCGACCCCACGCCCGAGGGTAAATCGATTGTCGACCTCGCCGCCCGGCAGGGTTTCGACCGCCAGATCGCGGTGTCGGGAGACGTCGTACCGTTCACGGCGCAGACCCGCATGTCGGGGCTCGACCTGCCCGACGGATCGCAGATTCGAAAGGGTGCCGGCTCGTCGATCATCGCCTGGGTCGAAAGCTCTGTGGCGCTGTCGAGCACCGTTCGCAGCGAGCTCGATGCGCACGTCGAACGTGTTTCGAACGCCGGCGGTACTCCGCTGGTTGTTGCGAGCGCAGACGCCACGGGAGTGGCTCGTGTGCTCGGCGTCATCTACCTGAAAGATGTGGTCAAGGAGGGCATCACAGAGCGTTTCGCCGAGTTGCGTGCGATGGGCATCCGAACCGTCATGGTCACCGGTGACAACCCGCTCACCGCGGCGGCCATTGCCGCAGAGGCGGGGGTCGACGACTTTCTCGCCGAGGCCACGCCCGAGCAGAAGCTCGCGCTGATCAAGCGGGAGCAAGACGGCGGAAACCTCGTGGCGATGACCGGCGACGGCACCAACGACGCCCCGGCGCTCGCGCAGGCCGATGTGGGGGTGGCGATGAACACGGGCACTTCGGCTGCGAAGGAGGCCGGCAACATGGTCGACCTCGACAGCGACCCCACCAAGCTCATCGACATCGTGCGCATCGGCAAGCAGCTGCTCATCACCCGCGGAGCTCTCACGACGTTCTCGATCGCGAACGATGTGGCAAAGTACTTCGCCATCATCCCGGCCATGTTCGCCGGGGTCTTTCCCGGGCTGCAGGTGCTGAACATCATGCAGCTGCACTCACCGTCGTCGGCGATCCTCTCCGCGGTCATCTTCAACGCGGTCATCATCATCGTGCTGATTCCGTTGGCGCTACGCGGAGTGAAGTACCGCCCGCTCAGTGCGTCGCGCATTCTCAGCCGCAACCTGCTGCTGTACGGCGTCGGCGGTGTGATTGCACCGTTCGTGGGCATCAAGATCGTCGACCTCATCGTCACTCTCATTCCGGGCTTCTGACCGAAGCCCCCCAGAACAGAAGCCCGCAGAAAGGTCATTCACATGAGTACCTCACGAACGTTCGCCCGGCAGTACGGTGTCGCCGTACGAGCCATGATCGTCTTCACCCTCGTGCTCGGGGTTGCTTACACAGCCCTGATCACGGGTATCGGGCAGCTCGCGCTGCCCGCCCAGGCCAACGGATCGATTGTCCGCTCGGGCAACACCGCGGTGGGCTCGGCCCTGATCGGGCAGTCGTTCACCGACGCCGACGGCAACGCTCTGCCGGAGTGGTTCCAGTCTCGGCCGTCGGCCGCCGGCAACGGGTACGACGCAGCCGCCTCGAGCGGCAGTAACTACGGCCCGGAGAATTCCGACCTGCTCGCCGCGATCGCCGACCGCCAGAGCGCCATCGCCGCGTCAGACGGTGTTTCGGTCGCGCAGATTCCGGCCGACGCCGTCACAGCCTCGGCCTCGGGGCTCGATCCGCACATCAGCCCCGAGTACGCTCAGATTCAGGTGGCACGCATTGCTGCCGCTCGAAACCTGCCCGTAGACGAGGTGCAACAGTTGGTCAGCAACGCTACGACGTCACGCGATCTCGGGTTTCTGGGCGAGCCCACCGTCAACGTGCTGCGCCTGAACATCGCGCTGGCCGGCCTGGCCGGTTGAGCACGGTGCGGCGGGCGGACATGCGGGCAGTGAAGCCGAGCGATGGCTCAGCGGCGATGACACGATGGTGATCGCCCAGTGAAACGCGGGCACTTTCGCGTGCTGCTCGGTGCCGCGCCCGGGGTCGGTAAGACCTACAGCATGCTCGAAGAGGGCCGGCGCCTGAAGGGCGAGGGCGCCGACGTGGTTGTCGCGGTCGTCGAGACGCATGGCCGCGCGGGCACGTCGAGCATGCTGCTCGGTTTCGAGGTCGTTCCGCGCAGCGTCAGCGTTCACCGCGGTGTCGAGCTCAGCGAGATGAACCTCGAGGCCGTTCTGGCGCGTAAGCCGGGCGTCGCGCTCGTCGACGAGCTGGCCCACACGAACGCGCCAGGCTCGACCCACGAGAAGCGCTGGCACGACGTCGAGGCGTTGCTGGCCGCCGGCATCGACGTGATCTCGACCGTCAACATCCAGCACATCGACTCGCTCGCCGATGTCGTCGAGCAGATCACCGGCGCCAAGCAGCGCGAGACTGTGCCCGACAGCGTACTGCGCTCGGCCGACCAGATCGAGGTCGTCGACCTCGCCCCCCAGGCCCTTCGCGACCGGCTGGCGGGCGGCTTCGTGTACCCGGCCACCCGCATCGACGCTGCCTTGTCGAACTATTTCAGGCTCGGCAACCTCACGGCACTGCGCGAGCTCGCCTTGCTCTGGCTGGCCGACGAAGTCGACAGCGCACTCAAGTCGTATCGCGCCGAGCATCGCATCCAGAGCACCTGGGAGGCGCGCGAGCGTGTCGTGGTGGCGCTGACCGGCGGGCCTGAGGGCGAGACTCTGCTGCGCCGAGGCGCCCGCATCGCAGCCCGCTCGGCCGGTGGCCAGCTGCTGGCCGTGCACGTGTCGAGCAACGACGGCCTGCGGGGGGCCGACCCCGGTGCGCTGGCAGCCCAACGAGCGCTCGTCGATTCGCTCGGCGGCTCGTACCACCAGGTCATCAGCGACGATGTGCCGCGCGGGCTGGTCGAGTTCGCCCGGGCCGAGAACGCCACCCAGCTCGTGATCGGCGTGAGTCGCCGCAGCAGGGTGGGCGCGGCGCTCACGGGGCCGGGAATCGGTGCCACGGTCATCCGCGAATCTGGCGACATCGACGTGCACATCGTGACGCACGCGGCGGCCGGCGGTCGGTTCGCATTGCCTCGCCTCGGGGGCGCTCTCACCCTGCGGCGCCGGATGATCGGGCTCGCCGTCGCACTGGTGGGCGGCCCGCTCGTCACCTGGCTGCTCGTGGCTGTGCAGACCAAAGACTCGATCACCAGCGACGTTCTGACGTACCAGCTGCTCGTGGTCGTCGTCGCCCTGGTCGGAGGGTTCGGCCCGGCGCTGTTCGCCGCGCTGCTGTCGGGGCTCACACTCGACTTCTTCTTCGTCGACCCCATCTACACAGTGACCGTGACCGAGCCGGTGCATCTGCTCGCGCTCGGGCTCTACGTTCTGAACGCGACGCTGGTCAGCGTGGTTGTCGATATTGCCGCGCGTCGAACCAGAAGCGCCCGGCGGGCGGCGGCCGAGTCAGAGCTGCTCGCCACGGTGGCCGGCAGTGTGGTTCGCGGGCAGGATGCGCTGCAGGCGCTGGTCACGCGTACGAGGGAGGCGTTCGCTCTGAGTTCGGTGCGCCTGCTCGTGGACGGGCAGCCCACTCACGTCGACGGCGACACTGTGCCGGCCGACAGCGTCACCGTGGTGGCGGTGGGCACCCGCGCCCAGCTCGAGTTGCACGGCGCAGACCTGGCCGCGTCAGAACGGCGGCTGCTCAGCGTGATCGCCGCCCAGCTCGACGCTGCGCTCGAGTACAGCGACCTGGCCGAGACGGCAGGCGAAGTAGCGCCCCTCGCGCAGGCAGACCGCGTTCGAAGTGCCCTGCTGGCTGCCGTCGGCCACGACCTGCGCCGCCCCCTCACCGCGGCGACCGCTGCCGTCAGTGGGTTGCGCGCCACCGATGTGACCCTCACGCAGACCGACCGCGACGAGCTGCTGACCACCGCGCAGGAGAGCCTTGATTCACTCTCGCTGCTGGTCACCAACCTGCTCGATGTCACACGGCTGCAGGCCGGCGCGCTCGCGGTCTTCCTCAGCCCGGTCGACGTCGAAGACGTCATTCTGCCGGCCCTCGACGAGCTCGATCTCGGCCCGGCCGTCGTCGAGCTCGACCTGCCCGACGACACCTCTGCTGTCGAAGCCGACCACGGCCTGCTCGAGCGCGTGGTCGTGAACCTGCTTTCGAACGCCATTCGGTTCTCGCCCCCCGACCAGCGCGTGCTGATCTCGGCGAGCGAGTTCGGCGGCGCGGTGGAGATCAGGATCGCCGATCACGGCCCGGGGGTGCCGCCTGAACGACACAACGACATCTTCGTGCCGTTCCAGCGCCTCGGCGACACCGACAACCTCACCGGGCTCGGGCTCGGGCTCGCCCTGTCGAAGGGCTTTGTCGAAGGCATGGGCGGTACCCTCGAGGCCGAAGACACCCCTGGCGGCGGGCTCACCATGGTGATCTCTCTGCCCGCCCACCAGCGAACCGAAACTGCCGTGCCGGAGCCCGCCCCATGAAGATT
The DNA here is from genome assembly GCF_035018625.1 of Subtercola sp. RTI3. Classification (NCBI taxonomy): domain Bacteria; kingdom Bacillati; phylum Actinomycetota; class Actinomycetes; order Micrococcales; family Microbacteriaceae; genus Subtercola; species Subtercola sp. RTI3. The sequence continues at coordinate 48,882 of NZ_JASJXO010000013.1, forward strand.
CTCATCGCCGACGACGACCCGCAGGTTCTGCGTGCGCTCAACGTGACCCTCCGCGCCCGCGGCTACGACATCGTCACCGCGGGCGACGGGGTCGAAGCGCTCAACCGCGCCATCGAGCACCATCCCGACCTCGTGATGCTCGACCTCGGGATGCCGCGACTCGACGGCGTGGAGGTCATCCACGGCATCAGGGGCTGGAGCGACGTGCCGATCCTGGTCGTCTCGGGCCGTACCGGCGAGGCCGACAAGGTCGAGGCCCTCGACGCGGGGGCAGACGACTACGTCACCAAGCCGTTCTCGATCGATGAGCTGCTGGCGCGCATCCGGGCCCTCACTCGGCGTACGGCCGCGCCCGACGATCTGCCGGTGGTCACCTTTGCCGACGTGACGGTCGATCTCTCGGCCAAACGTGTCTACCGGGGCAGCGCTTCGGCGCCCGAGACCATCAGGCTCACCCCCACCGAGTGGGCCATTCTCGAGGTGCTGCTTCGAAACCCCGGGCGGCTACTCACGCGCGATGCGTTGCTCACGCACGTGTGGGGGCCGCACCACACCAACGATTCGGGCTACCTGCGGGTGTACGTGGGTCAACTGCGCAAGAAGCTCGAACCCGTGCCGTCGAACCCGCGCTACTTCATCACCGAGTCGGGAATGGGGTACCGCTTCAGCCCGTGACTGTTCGGTGAGCTTTCAGCAAGCGGGAACTTTTCGAAGCCAAGCACTGTTTGATAGACAGAAGGCCCGGTGATCGCCGCGGCCTGTTCACGATGAAGGAGGCCAGACCATGGCTACTGAAACCGCAATTCTCGCCGGCGGATGCTTCTGGGGCGCGCAGGAGCTCGTGCGCCGACGCCCGGGCGTCATCTCGACCCGGGTGGGCTACTCGGGTGGCGACACCCCGAACGCCACGTACCGCAAGCACGGCGACCACGCCGAGGCAGTCGAGATCGTCTTCGACCCGTCGATCATCTCGTACCGCGACCTGCTCGAGTTCTTCTTTCAGATTCACGACCCGTCGACGAAGAATCGCCAGGGAAACGATGTGGGGCGCGCCTATCGTTCGGCCATCTTCTATGCCGACGACGAGCAGAAGCGGGTGGCGCTCGACACGATCGACGATGTCGACGCATCGGGCCTCTGGCCCGGCCCCGTTGTCACCGAGGTCGAGCCCGTCGGCGACTTCTGGTTGGCCGAGGAGGAGCACCAGGACTACCTCGAGAAGTACCCCGCCGGGTACACCTGCCACTACGTGCGACCGGGCTGGAAGTTGCCGCACCGCGAAGGGCAGCTCGCAGAGTAGCGGCAGCTGGAAGTCGTTTCGCGGCAACCGCCCCGAAACACTTGTCGGCTACCGTCAGCTGCGAGTGTGAACCGAATCGCCCGAAAGGCCACCCCCATGTCACCAGTCGAACGCCCGTTCACCGTCGCTGTCTTCTGCGGCTCGAGTACCGGTAACGACCCCGTCTACCTCGAGGCGGCCCGGCAGGTGGGCAGAACGCTCGCCGAACGGGGCATGGGGCTGGTCTATGGCGGCGGGCACGTCGGGCTGATGGGGGCGGTTGCCGACGCCGCGCTCGCGGCGGGCGGCCACGTCACCGGGGTGATTCCGCGGGCCCTGCACGATCGCGAGGTCATGCACGACGACGTCACTGAGCTGATCGTCGTCGAGACGATGCACGAGCGCAAGACGCTCATGGCCGAGAAGTCGGATGCGTTTCTGGCGCTGCCGGGCGGGCCGGGCACACTCGAGGAGATCACGGAGCAGTGGACCTGGGCGCAGCTCGGAATCCACGAGAAGCCCTGCGGTTTTCTGAACGTGGCCGGCTACTACGACCCGTTCATCACGCTCGTCGAGGCGATGCGGGATCGCGGGTTCACCCACCCGCGCTACACGGCGATGCTGCAGTTCTCCGCCTCGATCGACGAATTGCTCGCCGACTTTCTGAGCTACGTGCCGCCGGTGCGCGTGGCGGCGTCACCCGGTCTCGAGATGAGTACGCACCTCAGCGTGCAGCCCTGAGGCGCGGCGCTGCGGCCGAATACGGGTGCGCTAACATCGGGGCATGACCGACGAGGCCGAAGGCGGCGTGACGGAGCCGGTGCCGGCACCTCGGCCGCGCTGGCGACGCAGGCTCATCGTGACGGCCTCGGTCATTGTGGCGGCTGGAGCCCTCGCGGGCGGGTTCTGGGGCTGGAGTGCGGCCAGCGAGAGCCGCTTCGATGAGGCGTCGGCGTCGCTCGCCACGCAGCAGGCGGCCGAGACGAGCGCCGTGCACGCCTACGACGCGCGGTTGCGCGATGTGAGTCTGGTCTCGCAGCGCATCCGGTCGGTCGTCGACAGCCCCGCTTTCGTCGGTCAGGGCGCCACCGAAGCGGCAACGCTCAGCCAGGCGTTGGGCGTTCTCGAACCGCTGGCCGCGGCGCAGCCCGTTGAGGTGCCGGCCGCCGTTCACATCGACCAGAGCGCGTACCGCCCGCCGTGGCAGCTCGTGACCGAAGCCGAGCAGTTCGAGGGCCGCACGCGGGCTTCGCAGCAGACCGAGGGCAGCCTGCGCACGCTGGCGAGCGATGCGGCCGCCGCGGAGACCAGCGTCTACGCCGCTGAGACCGCGTACTTCGGCAACGCGGCGACGGCAGCCGAGCAGACCATCTCGAGCAACGCGCTGTCGAACCGCTCGGTGCAAGTGCCATTGCTTCGCCTCATCGAGCAGGCCCGAAACTCCACTCTCAGCGAGAGCCGCAACGGCGCCTTCGTCGATTCGCTCGCGAACGCCGAAGCGCAGGTCGTCGCGTCTCAAGCCACGCAGCAGTCCGAGCTCGACGACCCGGCCTGGGCCGTGCGCCGCGAGGTCGAGGCCTACGCTCGCTCGCTCAGCAACGGCGTCGCTCTCGAATTCGTCTGGGCACCCGAAGTCTCGGGGCTCGGCGACAACTGGCTGTCGGGAACGGCGGAGTCGTACGACAGCGACGGCGGGTGGTCGATCATCAGCCTCAACTACACCGTCGAACGGGAGTGGGAGAACGGCCGAAACGCCCGCGCCCTCGTGGCCCACGAGGTGGGGCACACGCAGGTCTACCGCTGCTGGCCGCTGTTCTCGGGTGACGCCTTTCACCAGAACTCTGAGATCTGGGCGACAGCGTGGTCGATCAGCCAAGGGTTCGATGTGCCGGGCTCCGGCATCGAAGCGTACGGCCGCCCCACCGACGAGCAGATCTCTGTGGCGGGCCAGTGCCGCTGAGGTGCTGAGGTGCTGGCCGCCCAGGCGCGGGCTGCGTTGACGTACACGATGCCGGGGTTCGAGCCTCCGCAATAAGATGATCGTCAGGGCAACAGGCCCTTCATCCGGTGGGGCCAGGGGGGAGAACGCGCATGCTCGCAAACGTCGTGCTCGTGATCGTCGGCGTCGTCTCTGCCGTGCTCGTCGGCCTGGTCAGTCGCCGCGTTCTCGGCGGCCCGGTGGGTTGGCCGCGCAGCATCATCGTCGGCCTGCTCGTGTTCGTCTGCGGTTCGCCATTCGCACTGTGGGTGGGTGAGCAGACCGGTACAGTCTCGAACACCGACCACACGTTCGAGAGTTCGTCGCTGATCGGCATCGTCGTCATCGTCGTCAGCGTGGCCTGGATCTTCGCCCTCGGGGTGGCCGTTCTGGCCGGCCTTGAGGTTCTGCTCCCCACCCGACCTCTGGTGAACCCCATCGACGTGGTTCGCGGTGCGCTTGCCCAGCGCCGTCGCACCCAGCGTTACCTGCAGATACTCGAGATCGCCTCGCGCCACGGCGCCGGTTTCGTGTTCTCGGGGCGGTCGCGACGAAGCTCTGAACTGTCGACAGCCCAGCAGCGGGCAAACGCTGTGATCGCCACGATCAATGCCTCTGGCGTGACCTTCGTCAAGATCGGCCAGGTGCTCTCGACCCGGCGCGACCTCGTGCCCGAGCCTTACCTGAGCGCGCTCGCATCGTTGCAGTCGAGCGCAACCACGCTGCCCTGGCCCGCGATCCGCGCGGCGGTCGAGGCAGAACTGGGCCGGCCGATCGCTGAGTTGTTCCTGCACGTCGACGAAGAGCCGCTCGCCGCCGCCTCGGTGGCACAGGTTCACACGGCGACCCTGCTCGACGGCACGAGCGTCGTGATCAAGGTGCAGCGGCCCACCGCCCGCCACCAGGTGGAGGCCGACGTCGACATCATTCTGCGACTCGCCCGCCGGGCCGAGGAGCAGACCAGTCAGGGCCGGGAGCTGCGCGCCGAGTCGGTGGCCCGCGGGTTCACAACCACTCTGCTCGACGAACTCGACTACACGATCGAGTACAACAACACCGAGATGATCCGCTCGACTCTGATGCGCATAGCCGAGCACCACGGCACGCCAGGCGTCACCATCACCGTTCCGACGGTGTACCCCGAGGCGAGCAGCGGGCGCATGATCACGATGGACCTGGTCGATGGCGTGCCGCTCAGCCGGGCATCCGATCGCCTCGCTCTGATGACGCCCGAGCTTCGTCACACGCTCGCGGTGGGGCTGATGAACACCGTGCTCGAACAGATTCTGGTCTACGGGGTCTTTCACGCCGACTTGCACCCCGGCAACGTGATTCTGCGCGAGAACGACACGCTCGGGCTCATCGACTTCGGCGCGATCGGCATCATCGAGCGCAGCCAGCGCGAGCGCCTCGCCACGCTGCTGCTCGCCGCGTCGAACGAAGACGACATCGCGGCGACCGACGCCCTGCTGCTGATCGTCGATGTGCCACCGGATGCCGACATCGACTCGTTTCGCCACGACATCGGCATCGTGCTGACCATCGTGCGACACCGAGCGGGCGGCGGCGGGTCGATCTTCACCCTGATGCTCGACGTGATACGCCAGCACCACATCGCGCTGCCCGCCACGCTGGCCTCGGCGTTTCGGAGCTTCGCCACCCTCGAGGGCTGCCTGCGTGTGCTGGTGCCCGACTTCGACATGATGGGCAGCGCGCTCGACCGCGTGCCAACGCTTCTTCTGCGCATGCTGAGCGTGAAACGCATTGCCGCCACGGCGCAGGCGCAGGCGTCGAACACCGCAGCCTACGCGCGCACCCTGCCTCGCCGCCTCAACTCACTGGTGTCGCAGCTCGAGAGTGGCACGTTGGGCGTGAAGGTGAGGCACTTCTCGGCTCCGGATGACCGGCTCTTCGTCAACGCGATCGTCGGCGAGATCGTGGGCACCTTCGTCTCGGTCGCCGCCATTGTCGTGTCGATCGTGCTGGTCGTGGTGGGTTCTGGCCCGTTGCTGGCCCCGAACCTGCACCTGTTCGACCTGCTCGGCGCGGTCATCGGGCTGTTCGGATTCCTCGGTGTCATGCGGGTTGTGCGCAACGCCCTCGTTCGGCGGGTGGGCGGCAGATGACAAGGCAGCTGCCCGGCCCCGCGACGGGCCGCCCGACCGGGGCCACGGGCCCGCCGCGCCGGCCCGGCATCGTGACTCTGGTCGTGGTGCTGATCTACGTGGCAGGGTTCGTCGACATCGGCCTGGGGCTGGCGGCGATCTTCGCCCGGTACCTGCCAGAGGTCGTGGCGGCCGGCACCACCACCCGGCTCATCGTCACGCTCGTCGGGGCCGCCACCGTGCTGTTCGGCCTCCTGAGTATTGCGCTTGCGTCGGGAGTCTCCCGCGGCAGCAGGTTTGCCCGCTGGGGTGTCAGCGGTCTGCTGCTGGCGGGGCTGCTGCTCACCGTGGTGTTCGCGATCGCCGAGCCCGGCGACGGGTTCTCCGGCGTTGTCACGCAGGCCGTTGCGTGTGCGGTGGTGATCGCGCCGCTCTGGCTCGGGCGGGGTGGCCGCTACTTCGTCGACGCCTGAACCGCGTCGAGGCTCTGCAGGGCACGCAGTTCGTCGCGGGCCGTCAGCCTCCGGTGCACGAAGCGCACCACCTCGATGAGCCCGATGCTGGTCGCCGAGATGACAAGCACGAGCGCCGCCGTCGGCAGCGTGGGGTCGACCAGTTGTAAGAAGTCGCTGACGAGCGGAATCGCGTAGACCAACACCAGCCCGATCATCATGGCGCCGATGACGGCCGCCTTGATCGGGCCGACGGGCCGTGAGAGCACCACCAGAATCCAGAGTCCGACGATGGTGAGAATGAGGGTCGATCCCGTGCGAATCTCGGCTTCGGGAATCGCCAGGTTCGCCGCGACCCGCGCGAACACGGCGAGCCCCACCGTCACCACGGCCCCGGCCGGAATGGCGAACGTCAGCGAGCGACGCAGAAAGCCGGGCACGTAGCGTTTCTTGTTCGGCAGCAGCGCGAAGAAGAACGCCGGAATGCCGATGGTCAGCCCGTCGGTGATCGAAAGTTGCCGCGGCAGAAACGGGAAGGGCAGCAGCAGTACGCCGAACACCAGCGCCAGAAACGCCGCATAGGCGGTCTTGGTGAGAAAGAGCATCGACACCCGCTCGATGTTCGCGATGACCTGCCGGCCTTCGGCGACCACGTGCGGCAGGTGCGAGAACTTGCTGTCGAGCAGAATCAGGCGAGCCACCGCCTTGGTCGCCGCCGCGCCCGAATTCATGGCGATGCCGATGTCGGCCTCTTTGATGGCGAGTGCGTCGTTCACGCCGTCGCCGGTCATGGCCACGGTGTGTCCGGCCGATTTCAGTGCAATGACGATACGCTTCTTCTGCTCGGGGGTGACCCGGCCGAAGACGATGTTCTGTTGCAGCACCCTGATCAGGGCATCCTGGTCGTCGGGCAGTTCGCGGGCGTCGAAACCGTGCGGCACATCGAGGCCCACATCGCGGGCGATCGCCGCCACGGTCTGCGGGTTGTCGCCCGAGATGACCCGCACGGCAACGCCCTGCTCCGCGAAGAAGTCGAGCGTCTCACGCGCGTCGGGCCGGATGTTCTCGCGGAACGTGAGCAGTGCAACAGGCACTGCGTCGCCGGGTACGGTCTCGTTGTCGGTGGGTGTGCCGTGCGCGAGCACGAGGGTGCGCCGGCCGGTGGCGGCGAGCTCGGCTGCCCGGTGGGTGAGGGCTGAGTGATCAGGGAGGGCCGGGTGGTCAGCGGGAAAGACCATCTCGGGGCCGCCCAGTATCCACATGCTCTCATCGAAGATGACGGCGCTCCACTTGCGTGCCGACGAGAACGGCACCGTGCCCGTGGGGGTCGCGTCAGGCGCCACCGTGAACTCCGTTGCCAGGCTGCGAGCCGTGGCATTTGCGTCGTTCTGAACCCCGTACCAGCCCAGCACCTCGCGCCAGCCGGCTCGTTCGCCGAGCGGGTGAGCCCCGTCGAAGACGATGTCGCCCTGTGTGAGGGTGCCGGTCTTGTCGAGGCAGATGATGTCGACGCGGGCCAGGCCCTCGACGGCGGGCAGCTCCTGCACCAACACCTGCTGGCGCGACAGCTTCACGGCCCCCACCGCGAACGTGATGCTCGTGATCAGAACAAGGCCCAGCGGCACGGCTGCCACGACCGACGCGATCGTCGCGACCACCGCGTCTTTCCATCGGCCGCTGGAGATGGCTTCGCCCCACCCACCCTGCGCGATCATCTGCGAGTTCAGCACGATCACGGCGAGCGGGCCGATCACCCAGGAGATCCACTTCAGAACGCGGTTGATCGACGACCGAAGCTCAGAGGTGACGAGGGAGAACTTCTTCGCCTCGTTCGCGATCGTGTTCGCATACGAGTCGGCTCCCACCCGGATGACGGTGGCGCGGCCCTCGCCGCCCACCACGATAGAACCTGAGAGCACTTCGGCTCCGGCCACTTTCTCTACGGCGTCACTCTCGCCGGTCAGCATCGATTCGTCGAGCTGCAGCCCGCGGGCATCGAGCACACGGCCGTCGGCAGAGACCTGGTCGCCGGCGCGCAGCACGAGCAGATCATCCATCACCACCTCACCGATGGCTATCTCGACCTCGACACCGTCACGCAGCACCCGGGCGCTCGGAGCGTTCAGCACGGCCAGACGGTCGAGCGCCCGCTTCGCCCGGTACTCCTGCACCGTGCCGATCACGGCATTGACCACCGCGCTGAAGCCGAACAGCGCGTCTTGCCAGCGACCCACCACGATGAGCACCAGAAAACATGCCGCAACAATGGCGTTGAACAGGGTGAGCACGTTGGCGCGCAGGATGCTCCACACACTGCGGCTCGACCCCTGCACATACGCGTTGGTGCGATTCTCGGCGACGCGCGTGGCCACCTCGCTCGAGGTCAACCCGCCTGAGGTCAACCCGCCCGAGGTCAACCCGCCTGAGGTCGACCGGCCTGAGGTCGACCCACTCGCGGTCGTGTGAACGGGGGTCGGCGTCATGGCTCCATTCTGGGCTGAGGGGGCGGGGCCGCGCTACTGAATCGCCTGCTGGTGTCGATTCACGAGCCGCCCTTCGCAAACTCACCCCGCGTACCGCGTCACGTTTTGCTGCGTTGATGGTCTTAACAGGTGGAGGCCCGTGTGTGGGCCGCGTACGACCCCCGAAAAGACTAGGAAATGCGTGATGAAGAAGTTCCAGACAGCCGAGCCCGTCGACGAGACGGCCGAGGGCACTGTTCGCCAAGGCCTCACTCGCCGCCAGATCGCCGCAATCAGTGGCGCGGCCTATGCCGCTCCGGTGGGCACATACCCGGCCAAGACCATCACGTTCAGCCTCGGTCTCGCCATCGCCGCGGGCAGCTCGCAGACCTTCGCGCTCTCGGTTCTGCTCGGTGCCGGTACCGTCGACGACGGCACTGTACTCAGCTGGGACACGAGCGTGAAGATTCTCGGCAGCTACCAAGTGGGCTCAGAGAAGACCTCTGATCTCTCGTGGGTCGGCACGAGCGCGTAACGACGACAACCACCACACGACGACAGCCACGCCACGCCATCATGCTCACTTCGTTCGCCATGACCCCCTCTGCCGAGACGGTGGCCGCTCTCTTCGGCGCCGCACGCTCCCGCGGCATGGGGTGGCGGCCCTCTTCGTGGTTCCAGCCGAAACGCAAGATACTGATCGTGCGCTCGTTCGGTGACGACGGTGCCCGCGAGGTCATCACTGCGTCATGGGGCTTTGTGCCCGCGTGGCACGACGGCGAACTCGAACCGCTGTCGCAGGTGGGCATTCGTCGGGTCGAGACGAACGGCCTGTTTCGGGATGCCCTGCGGCACGGGCGCTGTCTCATTCCGATGAGCGCGCCTGCCGTGCCCGGGGCTCTGCCTGACGCCCTCGGCTCGGCTCCCGTCGTGGCCGCGGCCGCGCTGGCGAGCATTCGTCTCGTCGACGGGCATGAGCGGGTGAGCGTCGCACTGCTCACCGCTGAGGCCGCCGCCGGAACGGGGGAGCGGCACGGGCTGCCGGCGCTGCTCGATACGGCCGGCCGTGCGGCCTGGCTCGACCCGCACGCGAGCACCGCGGGCGCGCTGGCCGGCCTGCGCGCCGCGGTGTCACACTGAGGGGGCGCGGAGTCCGCCGCCACACTCGCCGTCGCTGACGCTCTCCGCTGAGGGTCGCTCCCGCCTGAGCAGTGAGCCCCGTGTGGGGGGCCTCTAGACTGTGTGCATGAGGTGCCGAACCAGGCGACGCAGCCGAGGGCGTGTTGCCGTCGGCGCCGCCATCCTCGCGGTGGTTACAGCCGCGACGCTCTCTGGATGCGCGGGAACCTGGTTCAAACCGGCCGCACCCGCGCTGCACATCTCGGTCGATGACTGCCCGGTTCTGCCCGGCGCCGTGCGAGATGTGAGCAATGGCAAACCGCTGACGCGGTTGTTACTGCGCGAAGATGCACGGCCCACCGCTGCGCTGTTGTGCGCCTACGAGGCGACGACGAATGGTGTCGATACGGCCGATACAGCCGATACGGGCGGTGCAGTCGATGCGGCCGGTTCGACCGAGGGGCCTGCGGGCGTCGTGACCCTGATGCAGGGTGTACACGTGCAGGAGACCGATGCGGTGGCGCTCGCCACGAGCATCCTGACGCTGTCGCTCGCGCCGCAGTTCGGTGTTGCGGGGTGCCCGATGGATGCGGGCGGAACGTTTGCCCTGATCGTCTTTCGCTACCCCGACGGCGCCGACACCGACCTGTATTACCACGACACGGGATGCGAGACGCTCGACAACGGGAGTATCGGCGCCGGTCAGGTGGACAGCACCAGCTTCAACGACTTTCAGGTGAAATTCAGCGACCTGATCGGGCCCGTACCCGGCGCGTTCTGAAGCGGGGCTCAGATGCCCTGCAGCGAGAACATGCGGTCAAGAAAGACGGTGCCCGCACCCAGCAGGCCGCAGTCGTCGGGGCGGGTTGCCGTGGCGATGGTGAGCCTGTCGGTGGCCAGGGGCAGGCACTCGGCGTAGAGCATCGCACGCACGCCGGTGACGAAGACCTCCGACTGGCTGAGCACGCCGCCGAGCACCAGACGGTCTGGGTTGAAGAAGTTGACGATGGTAGCGAGCACGCCGCCCGTCATACTGCCGGCCTCCCGTAGAAGGCGGGTGGCCACCGGGTCGGCGTCGCGAGCAAGGGCGATCATGTCTTCGACGGTCGCCACCTCGCGCCCTGCCGCCTGCAGTTCGCGAACCAGCGCGTTGCCGCTGGCCAGGGCGTCGAGACAGCCCGTGCGACCGCACGAGCAGGCAACGGGCGGCGCGCCGGGCACCGAGACGTGACTGATGTCGCCAGCCGCCCCGCGACTGCCGGTGAACAGCTCACCGCGGGCGATGATGCCGCAACCGATTCCCGAGCCTGCTTTGACAAAAACCTGGTCGGGTTCACTGCGATCGCTCGCGGCATACTCGCCGAGGGCCATCAGATTCGCGTCGTTGTTGACCAGAACCGGTACCCCCGCGAGCGCTCCCAGAATCTGGGCCACGTCGATGCCGTTCCAGCCGGGCATGCGCGACGGAGCGATCACTCGGCCCGTCTCGGCCGAGACCGGCCCCGGCACACCCACCGACAGCCCTCTCAATAAGAGCTGCGAGTAGGCGGTGCTCTCGGCCAGCATTGTCTCGAATTCGGCCCAGACGCGCTGCAGCACGGGGTGCGGCCCGGCGGCGACGTCGAGTTCGATGTCGATGCGCGCCACGAGTTGCCCCGAGAGGTCGACGAGCCCGATGGAGGTTCGGTCGATTCCGAGGTCGATGCACCCCACGATGCCGCCGTCGTGGCGAAGCGCCAACCGGCGGGGTCGGCGGCCGCCTCGGGAGACGCCGTCACCCACCTCTACAACGTGGCCGAGACCGATCAGTTCGTCGACCCGGGCCGTTACCGTCGACGGTGACAGGCCCGTGATCTTCGCCAAGTCGGCCTTCGAGTCGGCAAGGCCCGCACGAAGCGGGCCGAGGATCGCCAGGTTCTGGGCCGAGAACCGGGTGAACGAGGGGGGCACTCTAGAAGCCATTCGATCCATCCATTTGCCCGAGCTTACTCCATAATCAAACAAAGCAACTCGAAATATGCGTGCAACAATAGATTGTTAGTTTGATTTACCAGCAACATGCTCATGGATGACCGTGGGTGGGTAGATCACGATGACAGTGGCGATGCGGCCAGGCCGCATCATGATTCGAAGGCGGCACCTGTGGCTCACGCACCGACCAGTACGGCACCGGCGATGGTTCAGATGACCGCCGTGCAGAAGCACTTCGGCGATCACCACGTTCTGAAACACATCGACCTCACCATCGCACCGCGCGAGGTCGTCGTGGTTGTCGGGCCCTCTGGCTCTGGCAAGTCGACACTCTGCCGATGCATCAACAGGCTCGAGACCATCACCTCCGGCAGCATCTCGGTCGACGGTGTCGAGCTGCCCTCCGAGGGCAAGGCCCTCGCCCGGCTGCGCGCCGAGGTGGGAATGGTGTTCCAATCGTTCAACCTCTTCGCGCATCGCACCATTCTCGACAACGTGACGCTGGCGCCCATCAAGGTTCTGGGCCAGCCCCGCAAAGAGGCCCAGGCCGAGGGTCTTCAGCTGCTCGAGCGGGTGGGTATCGCCGACAAGGCCGACCAGTTTCCGGCCCAACTCTCGGGCGGCCAGCAGCAGCGCGCCGCCATTGCCCGCGCGCTCGCCATGAAGCCGAAGGTGATGCTCTTCGATGAGCCCACGAGCGCCCTCGACCCCGAGATGGTGAGCGAAGTGCTCGACGTCATGACGTCGCTGGCGAGTGAGGGGATGACCATGGTGGTGGTCACCCACGAAATGGGTTTCGCCCGCCGCGCAGCCGACCGGGTCATCTTCATGGATGACGGTCGCATCGTCGAGCAGAACACCCCCGCCGACTTCTTCGACCGGGCGTCGAGCCCCCGCGCCCAGGCCTTCCTGTCAAAAATCCTGCCGCACTGACTCCTGAACCCAGGCCCCTGACCCCAGGCCCCACAACAGCTTCACCCTGCACCGAAAAACGAAACGCGAAACGAAAGAAAGGTTCCACCCGTGCCCAGCACACGAAAAACCCTCACGCGAGGCATCCCCCTGCTCGCCATCACCGTCACCGCCGCCCTGGCCTTCAGCGCGTGCTCGTCAGACAGCTCAGCTGTGCCCACCTCCAACCCGACGTCGAGCGCTTCGAACGCACTGTCGTCGGTGTACTCGAACGCGGCCGTGGCCTCGGCTGCAGACCTGATTCCCGATTCGACAATGGCGAAGATCAAGGCGCGCGGCAAACTGATCGTCGCCGAAGCGCTCGATGCACCGCTGCTCTCGCAGCAAGACCCCTCGAACCCCGACAATGTCGAGGGTTTTGATGCCGACCTCGCCAAGCTGCTGGCCATCTACATTCTGGGCACACCGAGCGTCGAGATCATTCCGCCCGCCTCTGAGACGCGCGAGGCGCTGCTGCAGAACGGTACCGTCGACGTGGTCTTCAACACCTACACGATCACCACCGAGCGTGACGCGCAGGTCGACTTCGCGGGCCCGTACCTGCAGTCGGGGCTGGCCGTCGCGGTGAAGAGCGACAACACGAGCATCCAGAGCGTCAGTGATCTCGGTGGCAAGACGGTCATCGTCGGTGCGAACACGCCCGCCGTGACCGCTGTTCCCGAGCAGCAGCCGACCGCCAAGGTCGTCAGCTTCGCCACCGACCCCGAGGCCGTGCTGGCTCTCACCCAGGGCCGTGGTGACGCCTACGTTCAAGACTTCACGCTGCTCGCCAGCGATGCCGCCTCGAACAAGGCCATCAAGGTCGTGGGCCAGCCGTTCACGACCGAGTCGTACGGCATCGGTCTGAAGAACAACGACACGCAGTTCAAGTCGTTCATCAACGCGTGGTTGACCAAAATCGAAGCCAGCGGTGACTGGGCGAAGGTGTGGAACGCCACGCTCGGCTCAGCCGTGACGTCGTCGACGCCCACCCCGCCCGCCATCGGGTCGGTTCCCGGTTCCTGATCAGCACCACCTGATTCCGAAGGCCAGGCGACAGCCCGGGCCTGACCCACGATGAGATCGACCAGCAGAGGAACGCGATGAACATCTTCGCAGACAGCGCCGGCCCGCTGCTGTCGGCGCTCGGCACCACCATCATGATGGCGGTGATCGCCGGTGTCGCAGCGATCGTGCTCGGAACGATCGTGACGGCCGCGCGCATCAGCCCCATTCCGGTGCTGCGCGGTATCGCGTTCGTCTACGTGCAGTTCTTCGTGAACGTTCCCCTGCTGGTTCTTCTCATCCTCGCCGTGTTCGCTCTGCCCGATGCCGGGCTGCTGCTGCCGCTCACGCCGACGGCCATCATCGTTCTGGCCCTCTACGAAGCGGCCTATGTCGCCGAGGCGATCCGCAGTGGCGTGAACACCGTGGGCACGGGCCAGATCGAGGCGAGCCGGGCGCTCGGGTTCACCCTCGTGCAGACGCTGCGGCTCGTGGTGGTGCCGCAGGCGCTCCGCGCGGCGGTGCAGCCGATCGGCAATGTGATGATCGCCCTCACGATGAATACGGCCCTCGCCGCGGCCATTGGTGTGGTCGAGCTCACCTCAGAGGCGAACAAACTCAACCTCGTTCAGGCTCAGCCCATTCTCATCTTCAGCGTCGCGGGCCTCGTCTACATGGCGCTCGCGCTGATCATCGGGCTGAGCGCCGGCAGAATCGAAAAGAGAGTGGCGATCAAACGATGAGTGCATCTTCTTCGCACCAGCCTGCGGTCTCGCTGTACGACGAACCCGGGCCTCGCGCACAACGGGCGATCCGGCTGTGGTCGGTTGTCGCCGTCATTGTGGTCATCGCCCTGATCGTGGCCGCTGCGGTGCAGTTCGGTTCGCACGGCCAACTCGACGCCGAGCGCTGGACGCCGTTTCTGAGCGCCGGAATCTGGCAGTACCTCTTCGTGGGGCTGTGGGGCACCATTCAGGCCGCCGCCCTCGTGGCGGTGCTGGGCGGGGCCTTCGGGCTGGTGCTGGCACTCGGCCGGCTGAGTCGCAACCCGGTCATCCACTGGGTCAGCACCGCCTACATCGAGATCGCCCGCACGATTCCCGTGCTGCTGCTGATCTATCTGATGCTGTTCGGGCTGCCGCAGCTGGGTCTGAACTTCCCGCTGCTGTGGAAGCTGGTGATCCCGCTCACGGTGGCGAATGCGGCGGCGTTCGCCGAGATCATTCGAGCGGGCATCCTCGGGCTTCCCGCCGGCCAGTCAGAGGCGGCGGCCAGCCTCGGCCTCTCTCGCGGGCAAGCCATGCGACTCGTCGTTCTGCCGCAGGCCCTGCGGTTCGTGACGCCCTCGCTCGTCACCCAGCTCGTGAGCCTCGTCAAAGACACCTCGCTCGGCTATATCGTGGCGTTCACCGAACTGCTCTACCGCGGGCAGGTGCTCGCGGCATACAACCACTTTCTGATTCCCACCTTCGTTGTCGTGACGGTCATCTACCTGGTTTTCAACGGCGCGCTGTCGACCCTGGCGTCGCAACTGCGTCGCCGACCGGGCAAGCGCAGCCTCGCAGAACCGAGTACAAGTGCGCCTGTGGTCGGCGTGCCCGTCACCGACTCGTCTATCCGCTAGGAGCACCACATCACTACCCCCACCGATGCACCGCGACCGACCGTCGTGGAAATCTGCATCGACGACCTCGCCGGTGCCCTCGTGGCTGAACGCGCCGGCGCCCAGCGCGTGGAGCTCTGCGCCGACCTCGTCGAGGGCGGCACCACGCCCAGCCTCGGGTCGCTGCGAGCAGTGGCTCGCGAAACATCGACCATCGGTATTCAGGTCATGGTGCGCCCGCGGGGCGGCGACTTCGTGTATTCGGCGGCCGAGCTGGCCGTGATGTGCCTCGATCTCGAGCAGATCAGGGCGGTCTCCGAAACTATTCCGGGCCGTATCGGTGTCGTGCTCGGCGCGCTGACGACCGGTCACCGGGTCGATGTCGCCGCGATGCGGCAGCTGATCGCGGCGGCCGGCGAGCTGCCCGTCACCTTTCACAAGGCGTTCGACGAGACGGGCGACCTGGCGGCGAGCTACGACGTGTTGGCGGGGCTGGGGGTGACGGCCATCCTGAGCTCAGGGGGCGCGCCGACCGCCGAGAAGGGTGCTGCCGCCCTCAAACTGCTGATCGAACGTTCGGCATCAGGCCCCCGGATGCTCGTGGGTGGCGGCGTTCGACCGCACAACGTTCGGGCGCTCGTCGCTGCCACCGGTGCAGGCGAGGTGCACCTGCGGGCCCAAGTGCCCTCTGCCCGCGGCGACGGAACGCTCGAGACCGACCGCGCCCTCGTCGAGCAACTGATCGCGGCAGTGGGCCCTGCCGCAGCGCCCGACATCGAGGCGGTGCTCGCGCTCGACATCGGCGGCACCAACCTCAAGGGCGCCGTGGTCGACTCGCTCGGCCGCGTCGTGTTGGCAGAGACGCTGGACGCGGGTGCGTCGGGCGACGAGTCGCTCGAGCGCGTGCGTACGCTGCTGCTGAGGCTCAAGCAGCACGCTTCTGAGGCGGGCTGGAACGTCATCGGCGCCGGCGTCGTGACGCCCGGCATCATCGACCCGGCCACCGGCACCGTGCGGTACGCCTCGACGCTGGAGTGGACCAATGTAGCGCTCGGCCCTGTGCTCAGCGCCGACCTCGGTATTCCCGTGGCCATCGGCCACGACGTGCGCTCGGCAGGGCTTGCCGAGGCGCTCTTCGGTGCCTCAGCCGGGGTCTCGAACTCGGTGCTCGTCGCCATCGGTACCGGGGTTGCTGCTGCCATTCTCAGTACCGACCTTCCCGTGGTGGGGCACCTGACCTCTGCCGGTGAACTCGGTCACATTCCGGCGCTGCCGCACGGCGAAGACTGCACGTGCGGGCAGCGCGGCTGCCTCGAGGTCTACATGTCGGGTGCGGGGCTCGCGCGGCGGTACCAAGCGCTCGGCGGGCTCGACAGCCTCACGGCGGCTGAGATCGTCGAGCGGCAGGGCACCGATGCGGTTGCCCGACGGGTGTGGGGCGACGGTGTCGAGGCGCTCGCACTGGGTCTGAAGACGGTGACCCTTCTTCTCGACCCTGCCGTCATCGTGCTCACCGGCGGAGTGTCGCGCGCCGGCGCCGCTCTGCTCGACCCCGTTCGCGAGCAGCTCGCCGCCGCGCTGGCCTGGCGCTCGGCACCGCCCGTCGAGACCTCGGTTCTCGGCACCTCTGGTAGTCGTATCGGCGCCTCAGTACTGGCCTTCCGCGCCGCTGGGCGACCTGACACGCCCGCCGAGTGGATGCTCGACAACCTGCTCGGCCACCCCACAGAGTCGCTCGTTCCCGCCCTGCCCGCTGCCTCTCGAAAGAACTGATCCCATGGCTGAAATCATCATCGTCGACACCCCCGCTGACGCGGGCGCGGTGGCCGGAGCGGCGATTGCGCTGCTCGTCGACCGCCGACCCGACGCGGTTCTCGGGGTCGCGACCGGTTCGACGCCGCTGCCGGTCTACTCCGACCTTCGGGAGCGGTTGGCCGGGCGCGATGTGTCACAGGTGCGGGCCTTTGCGCTCGATGAGTACGTGGGAATCGCCCGCGACCACCCCGAGAGCTACCACAGCATCATCGACGCCCAGGTGACGGTACCTCTCGGCCTCAGACGCGGGCTGGTGCAGGTGCCCAACGGCCAGGCAGACGATCTCGAACAGGCTGCGCTCGAGTACGACGCGGCCATCCGGGCTGCCGGCGGCATAGACCTGCAGCTGCTCGGTATCGGCACCGACGGACACATCGGCTTCAACGAACCCGGCTCGTCGCTCGCCTCGCGCACCCGGGTCAAAACGCTCACGCCGCAGACCCGCAGCGACAACGCCCGATTCTTCGCCTCGGTCGACGAGGTGCCCCGGCACGCGCTGACCCAGGGCCTCGGCACTATCCTCGAGGCGCGCCATCTGGTGCTGCTGGCGTTCGGCGAATCCAAGGCAGAGGCTGTGGCGCGGGCGGTCGAGGGGCCGATGAGTGCGCGGGTGCCGGCCACGGCCATCCATCTGCATCCGCACTGCACGGTGATCGTCGATCGCGCCGCCGCGAGCCAGCTCGTCGACACCGCGTTCTACGAATACGTCTTCGCGAACAAACCCGCCTGGCAGGGTATCTGACATGTCGAATGAGAACCTGCCGAGCCCTGCGTTGCCTAGCCCTGAGTTGCCGAGCGCCGCGCTGTCGAGCCCCGCGCTGCCGACCATCGCAATAGCGGGCCTCGCCATCGAGTCGAGCACGTTCTCGCCGGCGCGAACCGATGCCGCCGCCTTCCGGCCGCGGCGGGGTGCCGAGGTGCTCGAGGAGTACCCCTTCCTCGCGCCAGGCACCCCCCTTCGCCGGGCCGCCAACTGGTTTCCGGCCCTCACCGGCAGGGCTCTGCCCGGCGGCATGGTCACCGCGGCTGCGTTCGATGAGCTCGCCGGCGAGATCGTCGAACGCCTCTCGGTCATGCCTTCGCTCGACGGCCTCTACTTCGACATTCACGGGGCGATGAGCGTCGAAGGTCTCGATGACCCCGAAGCCGTTCTGCTCGAGCGCATCCGCGCGGTGATCGGCCCCGCCGCGGTGGTCTCGGCCTCGATGGATCTGCATGGCAACGTGTCGCGGCGGCTCGTTGAGCTCGTCGACCTGATCACCTGCGACCGCACCGCACCCCACATCGACACCGAAGAGACGCGCGAGCGAGCGGTCGGCAATCTCGTTCGGCAGCTCGTGTCGGGTGGCCCCAAGCCGTTCAAGGCGTGGGTTCCCCTGCCGCTGTTGCTGCCGGGGGAGAAGACCTCGACGCGCCTCGACCCGGCGAAGAGTGTCTACGCCCTGGTGCCAGAGGTCGAAGCGGCCGACGGTGTGCTCGATGCGGCCGTGTGGGTGGGCTATGCCTGGGCCGACGAGCCGCGCAACCGGGCGGCGGTGGTCGTCACCGGCAGAGACGCCGCAGCCGTGGCGGCTGGAGCGGAACGCCTGGCCGCCGCCTTCTGGAAGGCCAGGGCCGACTTCGAATTCGTCGCAGCCACCGACACGTTCGCAGGGGCGCTCGACACGGCGCTCGCGAGCGATCGTCGCCCGTTCTTCATCAGCGACTCCGGTGACAACCCCACCGCGGGCGGCGCCGGCGACGTGTCGTGGGGGCTGCGGGAATTGCTCGCACGGCCTGAATTCGGGTCGGCTGACGCACCGAGTGTCATCTACGCCTCCCTCCCGGCCCCCGATGTCGTAGCTGAGGCCGTGCGGGCAGGGGTGGGCGCTACGGTCACCGTCACTGCGGGAGCCGAGGTCGACCGCCGCCACGCGGGGCCTGTCACCTTCGAGGGGGTTGTGCACAGCATCCGGCACGGCGACCCGAATGCGGTCACCGAGGTGGTCATTCGAACCGGCAGCGTGTTCGTCATACTGACCGGGCTGCGCAAGCCATATCACCTCGAACGTGACTTCACCGAGCTGAACCTCGACCCGCGTTCGAGTGCCATCGTCATCGTCAAGATCGGCTATCTCGAACCGCAGCTGTTCGAATTGTCAGAGGGGTGGGTGCTCGCCCTCACCCCGGGCGGCGTCGACCAAGACATCGCACGGCTCGGTCACCGCCGGGTGGAGCGGCCCATCTACCCCTTCGATGCCGACATGCCCGAGCCTGATCTCGGCGCGCGGCTCATCGGTGAGGCAGAGTGAGCCGCCCTGCTGCTCTCAGCTGCCGAGCAGTCGCACCAGACGAGCACTGTCGCGCGGAACGACGGCATTGATTCCGTCGCCGATGCGGTAGCTCAGCAGCCCTTCGGCCAACGCAGCCGAGCGGGCCTGAAATTCGACCAAGGGCAGGTCGACCGCGGTATCGACGGCTCCGTTCAACCAGAGCCGGGCATCGGCGGGGGTGAGAACAGAGGGCCACTCGCGCGACTGCGCCCCCGGGCGTTCGCCCGTGAGCAGTGCCACCGTCAGAATGGCGCGCCCATTCACGACGCGGGTCGTGAAGACGCCCATTGCCGAGAGAATCGGTTCGGTTCCGTGAACGTAGCGCGGTTCGGCGACTGCGCCCGAGCGCTGCCACGCGTAAAAACCGTTCAGCGGCACGAGACAGCGCTGGCGGGCGAGCGCGGCCGCGAACAGCCCGTTGTTGCCCACGCGGTCGACGCCGATGGCATACACCGGCTTCAGCTCGCCGGTATTCCACTCGGGCGAAAGCCCCCAGCTCGCCGTCTCGAGAGTGAGCGTTCGAAGCCCGTGCTCGAGGCGCTGCCGAACAACGACGATTTTTCTGTTGGCGGCAAAGTGATACGACGGCCCCCACCCAGAAGTACGGCTGGTCGCGGCGCCGTAGAACTCGCTGATCTCTGCGGCGGTGTGGGCGAGTGCGAATGCGGTGCGCACGCTATTTCTTCCGTGATACCCGTGGCGGCGGGGTCAGCGTCTGAAACACGAGGGGATAACTGCGGCTGCGGCTGCAGAATCGGGCATAATGGCCATTCGTTTCTATGAGAGCTGTCGCGCTATCGCTCAGCACTGGTGCATACGTGGGAAATCGATCACATCATACACGCCGTATGACGAGTGCGTAAGAGAGGTCTAAGTGGTCGAAAAACGCGTGAATCCGCGGGTCGATCGCACAAAGACACGTGTTCTCGAGGTGGCGCACGAGATGCTCGACGAGCTTGGCCCAGCGGGGCTGACCTACACCTCTCTTGCGAGCCGCAGCGGCGTGACCCGCCAGACGCTCTATCGGCACTGGCCTGAGCGCGACGCACTGCTCGCCGATGTCATTCTCACCGGCCCTGACGTCGGGTATCCGGTGGCGGGCCCGGATGCGCGCATCATCATCATCGACTTCCTGGCCAGCCTGCGTGATGGTCTGAGCCATCGCCCCACTGCCAGTGCGCTGTTGGCCATCGCCGCTCAGGCCGCAGACGACAGCGGATCAGCCGACGCCCTCAACCGCGTCATCGTCGACCGCACCTCAGCGCTCAATTCACTGCTCCTCGACACCGGTGTCGAGCTGAGCCCCGACGACTACGCGCAGGTCACCGGCCCGGTGATCGTGCAAGTGCTCATTGCACGAGGGCCGGTCTCGGATCAACTGATTCAGCGAACGGTGGATGCGTGGATGACGCAGCAGGCCGATCTGAACGAACAAAGCCAATGCCGAGCAGAATGAGCACTCCGCCGGCCAATTGCGCCGGGGTGAGCTGTTCGCCGAGCAGCAGCCACGCGTAGAAGGTCGCTGCCACGACTTCGAGCAGCCCCACGAACGAGGCCAGTCGCGAACCGAGAATCTCGCTCGCCGAAATACTCGCGGCATACGCCACGGCGGTGCTCACCACACCCACCACGACGAGGGGCAACCACCACGGGCTCTGGGCGCCGAACATGCTCACGTCGGTGAATGTCAGGGTGAAGGGCACCAGCCCAGTGAGGCCTACCGCGCCCAGAAGCATGCCGCCGAGCAGCAGCCCGAACCCCGCGAAGGCGACCGCGGGCAGCCCGTCACTCGGGCGGGCGGCGACCACGTAGTAGAGAGCGCAGCCGACCATGGCGATGAGGGCGAGGATGATTCCCAGGGCATCCACCCCACCCGCGCCGGTGGGTGACACCACCAGCACCAGGCCGATCAGCGCCACGGCAGACCCGATGAGCACCGCCGGTTTCGGTCGGCGGCGGGAGATCGCCCACACACTCGCCACCAAGAGGAGCGGTGCCATGTATTCGATGAGAATGCCCGTACCCACCGGAATGCGCTGAATGGCACCGAAGTAGGCCAACTGTGTTCCGGCCACACCGACGGCCGCCATGGCGAGTACGCGCCAACGGGCGCGCCAGAGCGCCGACCACCGACCGCGAAGCGAGTATGCCGCCACCGGCATGAGCACCACGCCGCCGACGAGAGCGCGAATGGTGACGGCAGCAGCCGGGCTCCAGCCCGCCTCGAGTAGCGGCTTCACCAGCGCGCCAGACGTGCCGAAGGTGGCGGCGGCGATCACAGCGATGATCAGACCGGTCGACGTCGACGGGTTCTTCACGGGCACTCCTGACCATTCTCGGGGTGTGGCTCTGGTTTGTTGCAGAGCGGTGCGGGCCGCTCTTGCGGGCCCTTCGAGATCGACGGTAGTCTCACGAGGAGTAAGGAGTCAATTTGCATTTTGCCCCTGACACCGAAGACACTCTGGCGTTCACCGTGGCGCTGGCCAATACGGCCGCCGGAGCTACGCGAACCGGCACCGACGAGCTGGCGAACGTGGCGCAGCTCTCGCTGCTGCTCAGCCGCTTCCAGTACTCGGGGCGCATCGATCACGACGAGCTCGAGCTGGCCGATGTTCGACAGACCCGAGGCCGGCTCAGGAGCGTCTGGATGCTCGAGCGAGACCTCGCCGTCACCGAGGTCAATGCAATGCTCTCTGACGCGGGGGCTCTGCCGCACCTGGTTCGCCACGACGACTCCGACTGGCACCTGCACGCAACCGACCCGGCTGCGCCCTTGGCAGAGCGCATTCGGGTCGAGGTCTCGCTGGCTCTGGTCGACGTGATCCGCACCGATGAGAACGGTCGGTTGCGAGCCTGCGCGGCACATGACTGCGAAGGTATCCTCGTTGATCTCTCCCGCAACGGGTCGAAACGGTTCTGCAGCATCCGGTGCGGAAACCGAATGAACATGATCGCTTTTCGCGAACGCGCGCTTCTCGACTAACGCCACGCGGCGCACCTCCAGCGGTCATAGATAGCATGGCCCTCGAGAGTCAGTCGAAGAGAAAAAGAGAACCCATGTCTGTCGTCAAGATCAATGCCATCAGTGTTCCCGCACAGGCCGGTGCCGAGCTCGAGAAGCGCTTCGCGGCCCGCGCCCGCGCCGTCGACGGGTTCGCTGGCTTCGAGGGCTTCCAGTTGCTTCGCCCGGTGAAAGGCGAATCGCGCTACTTCGTCGTGACCACGTGGGACACCGAAGAGAACTTTCAGGCCTGGCTCTCGAGCCAGTCGATGGCGACTCACGGCAGCGGTGCGACGGCCCCTGCAGGCCATGGCGCTGCCACTGCTGCCGGCAGCGCGCCTCACGCTGCGCCCGCGCACGAGGGCGGGTCGACCCCCGGCCACGGCGGCAGCGCCAAGCCCGTCGCGACCGGTGCAGAGCTCCTCGAGTTCGAGGTCGTCGACCTCTCCGCCGCCAGCTGACCGCAGCGCAGCGCTGCGCTGGCGCTAAAGTCGAGTTGACGCCACCGGAGGCCACCCATGACCGATCAGTCCGCCGACAACACTCGGTTCGCCGCCCTCGGTGACGAGTCGTTTGTTTTGCTCACCACGTTCCGGAAGACCGGCGTGCCGGTGTCGACACCGGTGTGGGTGGCCCGCGACGGCGACGCACTCCTCGTTATCACCCCCAGCGAGAGCGGCAAGGTCAAGCGGCTCCGCAACAGCGGCCGGGTGCAACTACAGGCGTGCGGGCGGCGCGGAACGGCCAAGGCCGGCGCCCCGGTGGTCGACGGTGTGGCCGAGATCCTTCCCGACTCAGAGACCGCACGGCTGCGTGCGAACTTCCGAGGGAAGTACGGCTTCGAGTTTTCGATTGTGAACTTCGTCGAACGGCTGGTCGCCCGACAGCAGAAGCCGCGCCTGATCGTGCGCATCACGGGCGGCGTTTGAGGCGACCAGCTACATCGCAGTCGCTCGATCGGGCAGCCACTCGTGCACCATGAATGCCCCAACCGTCGCTGCAACGGCCACGCATTCGGTGCCCAGCAGGGTGAGCCCCGCCGATCCGGTGTCGACGACGAACGCCGCTACAAAGCTCGCGGCCGCCGCGGCCAGCGCCGCGACGAAGCCAGCCATCAGCACCCGTATGCTCACGCGCCTCAACGTGGCACTGGCAGAACGGCCTGAGCCAGAACGGCCTGAGTCTGAACGGCCCCCGCCGCTGCCGCGCGCGATTCGGCGGTCGGCGCCAAGTGGGAGTCGAACGAAGGTGGAGACCGCCAGCACGAGGGCAACGGCCCCCACAACATCGCTCAGCCGATGCCAGCCGAAGGCGAGCAGCTGCACGACAACGATGGAACTGATGACGGCCCCGGCGATGCTGGCTAGAGCTCGAAGCGCGGCGGGAAGCACCAGCAGCAGGGCGATGCAGACGGATACGTACGCTGTCATATGCCCGCTCGGGAATGTATTGACTCCAGACGGTGACTGAAACATCGGGCGATCGAATACGACGTATTTCAGTATCTGCGTGAGCGTGTTCGACACGGCGATGACGAGCATGGCTGCAACTGCCCGGCCTCGCCGCCTTCGAAGCAGCGCGATTCCCGCGATGAAAGCGGCGGCGACGGCCAGGCCCGGAATCGACACGAGCTCGAGCAGCACCGTGGCGTTCTGTACAAGACCGGCGGCCGCGAGCGCTTTGTCTTCGAAGCTCTGGCCGGTACGGGTGAGCACCGCGAGCACGTACACGCACAGTAGAACGGTTGTCGAGGCCAATGGTATGAACAGCCGCATCGCTGTCGTCGAGGCGGCGGCGATGTGGGAGCTGCGGGCAGCATCAAAGGTGCGGGAGGGTGGGTCGGTGACGGGAGCGCGGCCGGCGGCCGCAGTGGTGGCAAGAGCAGTACTGGCGGAGACAGTGGTCGCGGAGACAGTGGTAGCCGACATGCTCACACGCTATGCAGTGAACCGGGGAGCGGGCCGAATGAACGCTCGGTGCCTCCTATGAAGCGTTCGTTGTCTGAAGCGCCCCTGTCGCTGGCCGCACAGTACACGCTCTTCGCTCGCTCGTCACGCCTTTGATTGGTGCGTTCGCCGGGCCTACAGTCGTGCTCTGAGCGACGAGGAGAAAGCGTGTCGACTGTGAGCAATGCCGCTAGCAACAGTACCGAAGGTGTCAAGAGCATGGTTCCGGCCCGGATGGACCGACTGCCATGGACCAGGTTTCACTGGTCGATCGTCGTCGGCCTCGGATTTTCGTGGGTTCTCGATGGGCTCGAGATTCAAATCGTGGCCTCGGCCGGTTTTCAGAAAGAACTGCACATGTCGGCCGCCGAGGTGGGCCTCGCCGGCACGATCTATTTGGTCGGCCAGATTGCGGGGGCGATCATCTTCGGGCGGCTCTCCGACAAGCTGGGCCGCAAGAAGCTCTTCATTCTCACCCTCGCCATCTACCTCGTGGCGAGCGCAGTGGCCGGGCTCTCGCCGAACATGTACTTCCTGTTCTTCTTCCGCTTCTTCGCCGGCATGGGCATCGGTGGTGAGTATGCGGCCATCAATTCGGCCATCGACGAGCTGATTCCCGCGCACTACCGGGGGCGCGTCGACATCGCCATCAACGGCACGTACTGGGGAGGTGCTGCTCTCGGCTCGGCCGCCAACCTCTTTCTGCTGAACCCCGACATCTTCACCGAGAACATCGGCTGGCGCATCGGCTTCTTCATCGGCCCGGTGCTGGGCCTGGCCATCATCTATCTGCGCCGGCACATCCCCGAGAGCCCGCGCTGGTTGATGACCCACGGCCGTGAGAAAGAGGCCGAAGCGACGGTCGATGACATCGAGGGTCGCGTCGAGCGCGAGGGCGGTGTGCTGACGCCCGTCGACCCGAAACTCGCGATAACGGTGAAGGCTACGGCGAGCATCCCGTTTCGGCAGATTCTGCACATTCTGTTCAAGCAGTACCCGAAGCGCACCCTCGTGGGTGCCACCATGATGGTCACCCAGTCGTTTCTGTACAACGCCATCTTCTTTACCTATGCGCTGGTCTTGCAGAACTTCTATGGCACGAGCCCGAGTTCGACGCAGTACTTCTTCTTTCCGTTCGCCCTCGGCAACCTGCTCGGGCCGCTGCTGCTCGGTCATCTCTTCGATGTGTGGGGTCGGCGGCGCATGATCTTTCTCACCTATGGCATCTCGGGCGTCGTGCTCGCGGTGTCGGCCATTCTGTTCAGTGCTGGCACGCTGAACGCCGCCACGCAGACGATCTTCTGGTGCGTCTCGTTCTTCTTCGCCTCAGCCGGTGCCTCGAGCGCCTACCTGACGGTCAGCGAGATCTTCCCGCTTGAAATCAGAAGCCAGGCCATCTCGTACTTCTTCGCCCTCGGCCAGATCGCCGGTGCCGGCGCGCCGCTGCTCTACGGCATTCTGATCGGTGACGGTTCAGACCGCGGCCCGCTCACCTTCGGCTATTTTCTGGGGGCCGGCATCATGATCGTGGGCGGTATCGTCGCACTCGTCTTCGGTGTGGATGCTGAACGGCGCTCACTCGAATCGATCACTCGGCCGCTCTCTGTTGTTGACGCCCCGAAGTGAGTGTGGAATCGGCTATCTGACTGAGCAGCACCTCTTTCACGGTGAGCCCGTAGGCGTTCTTCAGGGCCCGGCCGAGCTCACGTACACTCGAGAAACCCGCCTGCTCGGCGACCTCGGCGCTGGTGCGGTGGTTCTCGGCCGGCGATTGCATGCCAAGCATTGCCATCATGATGCGACGGTCTCGAATGGCGTCGGTGGGCGTCGTTCCCACGCTCGTCGAGACGAAGTTCTTCTCCAACTGGCGAAGCGAAATGTCGAGCTGAGTAGCCAGCGAATGGGCGCGAAAGCTGGTGTCGGCAGAACCGAGGGCGATCAGAGACTCTGCTTGAGCGCGCAGACCGAGGTCATGTTGGTTTGCGCGCAGATGGTAGTTCTCGTCTTCGAGAAACAGTGCGCCGACGAGCTGTGCCACCACGCTGGCGGTGGGTTCGGCCGGTATCGAGTGGTTTTGCACGATGTCGATCAGGGCGCTCAGAAACGAGAGGATGGGCGAGCGCCTCGCCGTGGAGTACGCAAAGCTGCCGAACGTGTTCGCCAGCACCACATTCTGTTCGGTGAGCCGCGTGCGCGGGATCGAGACAATGGTCAGATGGGTGTCGACGGTCGAAGCGACACGTACCTCTGCCTCACCCGTGAAGTAGGCGACCGAGCCTTCGAGGAAGCGCAGCTGACGGCCTGCATGGTGAACCGTGAAGTCACCGCTTCGCACGAATGCCGCGGTCACCGTATCGGGGCCGGCATCGGGAACCAGTGTGATGGCAGAGGTGAAGGCGGTCTGAACGCAGTCGACGAGAGTGACGTCGTCGAAGCTCCAGCGAGCGCCGGTCATCGAGAACGCTGCCGGGTCGGTAGCCGGAGGCACGGTAGCAAGAAGGCGGCCGATGCCGATGGCGCCTTTCAAGACGAACGAAGATCGCCTACTGCTGCCGGTCATTTTCGCGCTCGCTTCGAGAGTTTGCGGTGACCGGGGTCTTGGGCTACCTGGATTCGTCTTTCACCGTAGCTCGTTTTCGACCGCATGCGGTCACGATCTGAGAATGGGGTTGATTGTGCCCTCAGCCAACGAGCGGCTTCTCGCCGTGGGCAGCCCCGCTCTGGCCGCATCACCGCCACCGGCCAAGCCCATCCAGCTGCCAGCAGTCAGCTGCTCACTTCGGGCGCAGCCGCGAGGAGGGCTCGGGTGTAGTCGGCCGTCGGAGCTGAGAAGACCGTCTCGGTGGGGCCACTCTCGAGAACGCGCCCGTCTTTCATGACGAGAACACCGTCGCTAGCGTGCCGAACCACGCCGAGGTCGTGGGTGATGAAGAGGTAGCTGAGCCCGAGGGTCGACTGCAGGTCATCGAGCAGGTCGAGAATCTGGGCCTGCACCGAGACGTCGAGACTCGAGACCGGCTCGTCGCACACGATGATCGCCGGGCGCGCGGCAATGGCGCGGGCGATGGCTACCCGCTGCTGCTGGCCGCCCGACAAGAACCTCGGCCGACGGGTGGCCGTGGCTTGGGGCAGGTGCACCGCGTCGAGCAGGCCCGCCAGGTCGGTGCGCCACGGGTTGTCACCACCGGCCGCTCTGCTGGCTGGCGTGCGGTTTGCTGTCTCGACAGCAGCCGCTTCGCCCACACCCGCACCGACCCTGAGCGCGTCGCCCAGAATCTGACCCACCGTCAGCCTCGGGTCGAACGAACTCAGCGCGTCTTGGTAGATCGCTCCGATCAACGGGCGTCGGCTGCGGCGCTGCCCCTCGGGGGAGGTGCTCCACTCTTCGCCGAAGAGTCGAACCTCTCCGGCATCCGGATGCTCCAGAGCGAGTACCAGCCTCGCCAGCGTGGTTTTGCCCGACCCCGACTCGCCGACGATGCCGAGGGTCTCGCCGCGGCCCAGCGTGAAGCTGACGCTGTCGACGGCCTGCCGTTCGCCGAACCGACGGCTGAGGCCTCTGGCTTCGAGCACGATCTCGCGCGGTGGCGCTGTGGGTTCGGCTACGGGCAGGGTGTAGACGGGCAGAGCGACGGGCAGGGCAGAGGGGGAGAGGCGGCGGCCGCGAGGCTGGCTGGTGGGCACCGCCGCCACCAGGCGGCGGGTGTACGGGTGCTGTGGGGCATCCAGAACCCGGCGGGTGGGGCCGAACTCGACGAGTGAACCAGCTTGCATGACAGCGACGCGCGAGGCGAGCCTGCTCACGACGGCAAGGTCGTGGCTGATGAGCAGAACGGCCGTGCCCTCGCTCTGCAGATGGTGCAGCAGGTCGAGGATCCCGGCCTGCACGGTGCTGTCGAGCGCGGTCGTCGGCTCGTCAGCGATGAGCAGCCGGGGGCCGAGGGCGATGGCGGAGGCGATCAGCGCGCGCTGGCGAAGGCCGCCCGAGAGCTCGTAGGGGCGCTGCCCCGCCCGCAGTTCGGGCTCGGGCATACCGACAGCCGTGAGCAGCTCGATGACGCGGGCCGCACGTTCGGCGGCTGACGCACGCGTGTGCAGCCGCAGGGTGTCGGCGATCTCACGGCCGACCGGCCGCAGCGGATCGAGCCCCACAAGCGCGGCCTGCGGAATGTAGCCGATGCCCCCCGCGCTGCCGCGGAGCGCTCGCCAGCGGCTTAGCGAGAGACCGCGTAGATCGGTGTCACCGAACCGCAGCATGTCGGCGTCGACGCTGGCACCGCTCGCGAGCCCGAGCAGCGCCCGCGCCGTGACGCTCTTGCCCGAACCCGATTCCCCCACCAGCCCGACGCACTCGCCCGGCTCGATGTCGAACGAGATGCCGGCGACGGCCGGTGTCTCCTGCCGGGCGAACCGCACGGTGAGAGCGCCCACCTCGACCAGCGGTCGCACCATCTGCGGGCTCACGACCGGTGGGCCCCCCCCCCCCGGGCGCACGATGAGCGCGTTCGCGGCGGCCGGGCGCGCCCCCGCAGCGTCGGGGGGGGGGCGCGCAGCCCGGTGTAGAGACCGGGG
>NZ_JASJXO010000014.1:0-72939 GCF_035018625.1 Subtercola sp. RTI3
AGATGTGTATAAGAGACAGTCCCTACTCCGCGACCTTCTGCAGCAGCGCGATGAACATGGCATCGGTACGGTGCCGATGCGGCCAGAGCTGCACCTGGGTGGGGTCGCTGCCGAGCACCAGCGGCTGCCCCGCGAACGACTGCAGCACCGACTGGGTCGACTGCGGCAGGGCGACGAGTGTGCCGGTGTGGCGCCGCAGAGCATCCGCAACCTGACCGCGCGTCTCGGCGACATGCGGCGAGCAGGTCACGTACGCCAGAATGCCTCCGGGCTTCAGCGCCGCGACTGCTGCATCGATGAGTTTCGCCTGCAGCAGCACGAGCTCGGCGACATCGCGTGGTGACTTGCGCCAGCGCGCCTCTGGCCGGCGGCGCAGTGCCCCGAGACCGGTGCACGGCGCGTCGACGAGAATGCGGTCGAAGTGGGCAGGAAAGGCGTCGCCCAGGGAGGTTCCGTCGAGCTCCCACACCTCGGGTGGTTCGGGTAGCGCGGCGACCGCATTGCGCACGAGCTCGGCCCGCGCCGCGATCGGCTCGTTCGCGATGACCGTAGCCCCGGCAAGCCCGGCCGACGCCGCGAGCACGGCCGTCTTGCCTCCGGGCCCGGCGCACATGTCGAGCCACAGCTCGCCCGCGGTCACGGGGGCAGCGTTCACGAGAGCCAGCGCAGCGAGCTGCGACCCCTCGTCTTGCACACGAACAGTGCCCTCACCCACCTGTGGAATGTCACGGGGGTCACCTGAATCGGTGATGAATCCGTACGGCGAATACGGTGCCGGATGCCCGTCTGCCCTGATCTCGCCCCGATCGGCCAGCCCGGGCAGGGCGATGAGCCCGAGCCGCGCGGCTTCGTTGTCGGCTTCGAGTAGTTCGACCAGGTCGACCTCCGCCTCGTCGGCTGTGGCGCCGTCGCTCAGCAGTGCGCGGCGGAACGCGCGGATGATCCAGGCCGGATGCGAGTACAGCACCTCGAGGCGCTCGTCGTCGTTCCGGGCCGACTCCAGCACCAGGTCTTGCCACTGCTCGGGCGTCGACCGGGTGAGGGTGCGCAGAACGCCGTTGACGAAGCCGGTGGATGATCGGGTGCCGACGGTTCGCGCCAGCTCGACGGCCTCGTTCACGGCCGCGTGACTGGCTACGCGCAGCGACAGCAGCTGGTGTGCCGCAAGTTCGAGCACGTCGACGATCACTCCATCGATCTCGGTGATGGGGCGCCGCGCCGCGAGTTCGATGACGCGGTCGTAGTACCCGCGCATGCGCAGGGTGCCGTAGGTGAGCTCGGTGGCGAGACCCGCGTCGGCGGTGTTCAGCTTCGCGCGGCTGAGCTTCGTGGGAAGCAACAGGTTGGCGTAGGCGTCGTCTTCGCGCACGGCACGGATGACCTCGAACGCGATGCGGCGGGCGGGCTGTACGGCGGTGGCGCTCTGTGTGCGCTCGCGGGGGCCGGGAGCGGTGCCCGAGCGGTCGCGAGGGGCGCCGCCGCCCTGACGGCCGCGGTCGCGGGTCGCGTTGCTACTGCCGGAGCCGGAACCAGACCGCGAGCCCAAACTCGCATTCGTGCCGTCGCGTCGCGGGCTCGACCCGTTGCGGCCCTGGTTCGAGCCTGCTCGGCCGTGCTTGGGGCGATCGCCGTGGCTGCTCGAGCCGCCAGAGCTGCCCGAACCACCCGAACCGCCCGAGCTGCCAGAACTACCCGAGCCACCAGAACCACCCGAGCCGCCCGAACCCGCCGCGCGCCCTTCGGCGCCGTTCTGCTCGTTCGACTCGCTCACTCTGCCACCACTTTCTCTGTCTCGCCGTTCTCCGTGTCGCCGTTGCCGTTGCCGCTACTGCTGATCCCGCGCCACCAGTCCTCGGCCCGCATGGGTTTCTTGCCGGCGGGCTGTACGCTCAGCAGCCGCAGTGGATGATCGCCGGTACCCACAACGACGACCCCGCCCTGCAGCCTGAACTCCCCCGGCGGCAGTTGCACCGCATCACGCGCGGGCTCGGCTTCGAGAATCTTGAACCGCTGGCCGCTGAGGAAGGTGAACGCGCCGGGTTCTGGCGTGACGCCGCGGAGACGTTGGTAGAGGAGGGCCGAAGGCTCGTTCCAGTGCAGCCGGGCGTCGTCGAGCGAGAGCTTCGGTGCCAGGGTGGCCTCGCCCGTCTGCTCGCGCGCCACGGCAACTCCGCTGGCGAGTTCGTCGACCACGCGAGCCGTGAGCGCGGCGCCATCATCAGCGAGGGAGGTGAGGAGGTTGCCCGCGGTCTGGTGCGCCCCGATGGTCTGGGTGATGGTGCCGAACACGGCCCCAGCATCCATCGCCGGCACCAGCTGGAAGACGGCGGCACCCGTGACCGCGTCGCCCGCGATCACGGCGTGCTGCACGGGCGCCGCACCGCGCCAGCGTGGCAGCAGGGAGAAGTGCAGGTTTACCCAGCCGAGGCGCGGGATGCTCAGCAGCGGCTCGCGCACGAACCCGCCGTAGGCCACGATGACCCCGAGCTCCGCTTTGAGCGCGGCGATCTGTGCGGTGACGTCATCGTCGAGGCGATTCGCTTTGATCACGGGCAGGCCGAGCGAAACGGCGACATCAGCGATGGGTGACGGGGTGAGAATGCGGCGGCGGCCCTGCGGCGCGTCGAGCCGGGTGATGACGGCGACGATCTCGTGCTCGGCGGCGAGTCGGCGAAGCGTGGGTTCTGCCACGCTCGGGGTACCGGCGAAGACAATTTTCAATCGAGGATCTCCGTGTCGTCGAAACGAACCCGCAGGCTGGGTGGCGGGCGGAAGTTGGCGGGGCGGCCGGGTATTTTGCGCCTGCTGGTGGCGTTTCTGATGACAGCAGCCCGCAGGGTGGCGGCCACGACCTGGCCGACCGAGTAGTCGAACCGCACGATGGATCGCACGAAATCGTCTTCGTCGGGTACGGGGCCCAACACGTCTATCTTCGCGCTATCTTCACCGTGAACCGAATCGTGGAGTTCTTTCACAGCGCCGGCCACGGCCTCGGGTGTTCCCTTCACTGTGGCGACGCGCACGGCCGGTGGAAACCTCAGCCGGCGGCGGTCGGCGAGCTCGTCGCTGGCGAAGCGGTTCTGCTGCCAGGTGACGAGGGTGCGGGCGAGTTCTCCGCCCACGCCCACGATGATGGCGGGAGCTCGCGGAGCGGCAAGGGCGATGGCGTTCGACCACCACCGCAGGCAGTCTTCGGCGACGGTGAGCGACTCGCGGGCGAGCATCCGTTCGCCGTCGAGAAGCAGAACTGCATGGTAGCCGCCGGCTGCGACGGGCTCGGCCCCGCGGGTGGCGATGACGAGTGCGGGGGCTTCTGAGACATCGGTGAGCGAGCGGGTACCGTCGGAGACGATGATGCGGGTGGCCGGAAACGCACGGCCCAGTTCTTCGGCGGTTCGTGCGCTGCCCTGGCCGATGAGCCGAAACGTGGTGCCCTCACAGTGCCGACACTGCCACTGGGCGGCGATGGCGCCGCACAAGACGCAGGAGGGAGGCGAGTTCTTCGACTGTGTGCGCAGCGGCCCGTCGCAGACCAGGCAGTGCGCCGGGTTGGTACAGCTCGCGCAGGCCAGAACCGGGGCGTACCCGGGGCGGGCGACCTGAATCAGCACGGGGCCCGTCTCGAGCGCTTTGCGGGCGGCCATCCACGCAGACGATGGGATGCGCGCCGACTGGGCGAACGCGTCGCCAGACACCTGCGCCGAGGTGGGGATGACGTTCGGCAGGAACTTCGGGTTCTGTGGCACGTCGTCGACGAAGCCGAGTTCGACGAGTCGCTGCACCTCGCTGCTGCGCGAGTGCGACACGAATGCGAGCGCCGAGCCCGACTGCGCCTGGCGGATGAGAGCGACATCGCGCGACGAGACGTACGGACTGAGGGGTTCGTCGTGCAGGGGGTCGCCGTCGTCCCACAGTGCGATGAGCCCGAGCTCGAACGCCGGCGCGTACACAACAGAGCGGTTGCCGATGATGATGCGTGGCCGCTCTTCGAGGCACGACAGAAAGTGGGCGTAGCGTTCGGGGTTGGTCTGGCGGGCATCGAGCCGGGCGATGTCGGCGTCGTCGACGTGGGCGCGGAGGGCCGTCTCGAGCTGGTCTTGGTCGCGGTAGTCGGGAACGACGAGAATGGATGACCGGCCGAGCCCGAGGGTGAACGCAGCCATGGCTGCCATGGTCTCGGCCCAGGCGCCCACCCATTCGCCGGCCGAGGTCTGCCGCACGGTCGGTATCGCGGTGATCGACAGACGCGCCCGGCGGTACAGCGCGGTCTCGATCACGTTGTCGCCGTAGCCCGCGATGGGGGTGCGGTTGGGAGTGTCTCCAGAGGGATCTGCGCTTTCGGGCGACTCTGTGTTTCCAGCAGCAGCAACAACCGCCGCAGTAGCAGCCGCCTCCGCGGCCTTCGCCCGACGCGCCACGAACGCCTTCTCGACCCGAACCTGTCGCGGCGGAACCGCGAGCCGCACCACGTCGCTCGCGTTGCCGGCGGCACGGTCGGCCACACTGCGGGCGAGCGCCCACACCTCGGGGGTGAGCACGGGCACCGCGGAGACGACCTCTTCGAGCTCGCTGAGGGTTCCGCTGAAGTCGGCGTGCGCCGTGACCTCGACGATGTAGCCCGAGGTCATGCGGCCGGCGGAACGGAGGGGTACTTTGACCCGAACGCCCGGCCGGGCATCCGGTGCCAGACGCTCGGGGATCCGGTAGTCGAACAACCGGTCGAGCTGGGGCAGCAGCGATTCGAGCATCACCCGGGCGATGAGGGTGATGCCGCCGTCACTCACAACTTCGCGGCGACCTGCAGGGCTTCGACGCGGTCGAGACGCTCCCACGTGAAGTCGGGCAGCTCGCGCCCGAAGTGACCGTACGTCGAGGTCTGCGCGTAGATGGGCCGCAGCAGGTCGAGGTCGCGGATGATGGCGGCCGGCCGCAGGTCGAACACCTCGCCGATGGCCGCGATGATGTCGTCGTCGGGCAGGTGGCCCGTGCCGAATGTCTCGACGTAGAGACCGACCGGAGCCGACTTGCCGATGGCGTACGCCACCTGAATCTCGAGCTTGTCGGCGAAACCGGCCGCGACGGCGTTCTTTGCCACCCAGCGCATGGCGTATGCGGCAGAACGGTCGACCTTCGACGGGTCTTTGCCGCTGAAGGCGCCGCCGCCATGACGGCTCGCGCCGCCGTAGGTGTCGACGATGATCTTGCGGCCGGTGACCCCGGCGTCGCCCTGGGGGCCGCCGATCTCGAACCGACCGGTGGGGTTGATGAGCAGCTGAGCGCCCGACACGTCAAGCGGGGCGTCGGCGAGCACGGGCCGGATGATCAGCTCGGCGACATCGCGCTGCAACTGTTCGGTCGACACCCGCGGCGTGTGCTGGGTCGACAGCACGACAGTTTCGACCGTGCGCGGGATGTGGCCCTCGTAGCCGATGGTGACCTGCGTCTTGCCGTCGGGGCGGAGGTACTCGAGCTGGCCGGTCTTTCGCACCTCGGCGAGCTTCTCGCTGAGCCGATGCGCGAGCCAGATGGGAATCGGCATGAGCTGGGGGGTCTCGGTGGTGGCGAAGCCGAACATGATGCCCTGGTCGCCCGCGCCCTGGCGGTCGAGCGGGTCGCCGTCGCCGCCGTCGGCCGTCTGCCGGGTCTCCCACGCGTTGTTCACGCCCTGCGCGATGTCGGGTGACTGGGCCCCGATGGAGACGGAAACACCACAGCTGCTGCCGTCGAACCCGATGTCGGAGGACGTGTAGCCGATGGCGTTCACGCGGTCGCGAACGATGGTGGGGATGTCGACGTACCCCTTCGTCGTTACCTCACCGGCGACGTGCACGAGCCCGGTGGTGACCATGGTCTCGACGGCGACCCGGCTCGCCGGGTCGACCTCGAGCAACGCGTCGAGGATGCTGTCGGAGATCTGGTCGCAGATCTTGTCTGGGTGGCCTTCGGTGACCGATTCTGAGGTGAAAAGACGAAGTTTAGACATTCTTCTCCTGGTGGTTCGGGTGCGCGTGCGTGCGGCTGGGAACAGCCAACGCACTGAGTATGCTGTGGGCCACTGACAGCTTGCTGCCCGCGGCCTCGATCACTATATGCCCGGTGCGATCGAGCAGAACGACCGTGTTGTGGTCTGTGGTGAAACCTTCGCTCCAGCCCACCCTGTTGAGGACAAGATAGTCGCAGCCCTTGCGCGCGATCTTGGCCTGACCGAGTTCGAGCAGTTCGTCGCGCGTGGCGGCGGTCTCGGCGGCGAAGCCCACGATCACCTGGTCGTCAGCACGCTGCGACGACAACTCGGCAAGAATGTCGGCGTTCTTCACCAGCTCGAGCGTCAGCACGTCTCCCGCGACGTCTTTTTTGATTTTGCCTTCGGCCACCTCGCTTGGGCGGTAGTCGGCCACGGCGGCAGCCATGATGATGATGTCGGCTCCGCCCTGGAGCGCCAGCATTTCGACACGCAGTTCTTCGGCCGTCTCGACGGAGTGCAGTTCGGCTCCGCGCGGTGGTGGCACTTCGAGGTGGGCGCCGACGAACGTGACCCGCGCCCCCTCTGCAATGGCAGCATCGGCGAGGGCGACACCCTGCTTGCCGCTTGACCGGTTGCCGATGAAGCGCACGGGGTCGAGGGGCTCGCGGGTTCCGCCGGCCGAGATGAGGATGCGGAGGCCTGCGAGGCTGGAACCCGCAGCGGCAACACCCGAACCCGCAGAACTGGCGTCTGCCGGCTCGCGCCCGTCGACGACAGTCGCCACCAATGCGAGCCCCGCCGCCACGATCGCGTCGGGCTCCGAGAGCCGCCCCGGCCCCGAGTCGGCGCCGGTCAGCTGCCCGCTGTCAGGCCCGATGAAGTGAAACCCGCGCGAGCGGAGGGTGGCGACATTCGCGACCGTCGCCGGGTTCTGCCACATCTCGGTGTGCATGGCAGGGGCCAGAAGAATGGGCGCGCGACTGGCCAGTATGGTGTTGCCGAGCAGATCATCCGCAATGCCGGCCGCGAGTTTGGCCAGGCTGTTCGCCGTGGTCGGTGCGATCACGATGAGGTCGGCGGCCTGGCCGATCGCCACGTGCCGCACCTCGGCGACACCCTCGTAGAGGTCGGTGTGAACCGTATTGCGCGAGATGGCTTCGAGCGTCGGCTTGCCCACGAAACGCAGCGCGTGCTCGGTGGCGATGACCTGAACCGAGTGACCGGCCAGCACAAAACCGCGAATCACGCTCACCGCCTTGTACGCAGCGATGCCCCCGGTGATGCCGACGACGATATTCATGTACCTACTCTGGCAGATCGGCGGGGGCGACGGCCCGGCCGGGATGGGGTTGCCCCCGCGGTGAAAAAGATGAAGCCCGCCACAACCAAGCGACGGGCTCCACGAAAGAAAATATAAACGCTACTCAGGGATGGGCGCGTTGGCCTTGACCGTGAGCTTGTCTTCGTTGATCTCGTGCAGGGCGATCGACAGGGGCTTGTCGTCGATGCCGGAGTCGACCAGCGGGCCGACATTGTCGAACAGGCTGCCTTCGTGCAGGTCGGCGTAGTAGTCGTTGATCTGGCGCGCGCGCTTCGAGGCAAAGATGACCAGGGCGTACTTCGAATCGACTTTCGACAGCAGTTCGTCGATGGGCGGGTCGATGATGCCGAGT
Organism: Subtercola sp. RTI3; assembly: GCF_035018625.1. Classification (NCBI taxonomy): domain Bacteria; kingdom Bacillati; phylum Actinomycetota; class Actinomycetes; order Micrococcales; family Microbacteriaceae; genus Subtercola; species Subtercola sp. RTI3. The sequence continues at coordinate 7,639 of NZ_JASJXO010000014.1, forward strand.
GGCTTGGCTGGCATGGTGATGCTCCTTGGTTCGGGATAGGGGGAGAATTGCAAAGACGGGAGGCGAACGTCAGCCTACGAAATATTCATCAAGTCTACGACCTCGCGGGCCGCCTCGTCGACTTTGTTGTTCACGACCCGAAAATCGAACTCATCCTGGGCTGCGAGTTCGACCTTCGCGGTGGCCAGTCGGCGGGCCTGTTCTTCGGGCGATTCTGTGCCGCGCCCGATGAGCCGGCGCACCAGCTCATCCCACGTGGGCGGCAGCAGAAACACCAGAACCGCTTCAGGCATGGATGCCCGTACCTGCCGTGCACCCTGGATGTCGATCTCCAGCAGTACGCTCTTGCCTTCGCGCAGCGCCCTCCGCACGGGGCTTCGCGGCGTACCGTACCGGGACTGGTTGTGCACCACAGCCCACTCCAGAAACTCGCCTGACTCGACCATGCGGTCGAACTCGTCGTCGGTGACGAAGTAGTAGCTCACCCCGTCGACCTCGCCGGGCCGCGGCGCGCGAGTGGTGGCCGACACCGACAGCTGTACGTCGGGGTAGTTCTCGCGAATGTAGGTCGACACCGTGCCCTTGCCCACCGCGGTGGGGCCGGCCAGAACGACCAGCTTCGTCGACACCTCCGTCGGCGGCAGAGCATACCCCGTGCCCGGGGCGCGCACAGCGAGGTAGTCGAGCAGCTTCACCTGCTGGTGCCGGCCGAGCCCGCCGATGCGTTTCGAGGGCGAGATGGCGAGTTTCTCGAGTGCCTTGTCGCCCCGAACGGGCCCGAGGCCCGGGATGCACAACAGCAGCTCTCGTACCCGCAACCCCGCTTCGGGCGTGTCTTTGTCGGCGAGCCCCACGGTCACGACGCTGCTCGCGCTCCGTTCACCGGAGACAACGGCGTTCTTCACGCTTGCCCGCGCTCGGCGGGCGGCAACGGCTGCCCGTGACGCCGCGACGCGGTCGACCTCGGGGGGCTTCACGAACGGGCTCCGGCCAGCGCGTCGGCGAGTTCGCCGCTCTGCCGGGTGATCGCGTCGGCCATGCCGGCGGTACCCGAGCCACTGGCTGAACCTGCGGCGAGCACCGAACGCGAGACGGCCACCACCGTGCCGGGCGTCAGCGGCCCGAACACCGAGTGCACGTCACTGAAGCGCGCACCCTGAAAACCGAACCCGGGTGCAAGCACCGGGGTCATCGGGTTGGCCGCGAGGGCGTCGCGGTCGATCGAGTAGTCGAGAAGATTTTTTGTCGCACCTAGCACCAGACCGATGTTACCGAGGTGCGAGCCGCCGCCCGACCGCGCGCGGTTGTGTGTGCTCACGTCGTGCGCAACCAGCCCGGCAACGGAGTAGTCAGCTGCTGCCGCTGCTGCCTTCGCAGCCGGTGTCGACGTCGCAGCCGTCGCGGCCGGTGTCGACGTCGCTCCTGATATCGTCGGCGCCCCGACCGTACGCGCTGACTGCAGCGTGAACGACTCGGGGTTCGACGTGGCGCTCAGCACGAACGCACCCTTGCCCGTACTCTCGGCCAGGTCGAACACGGCCTGCAGCGAGCCGACACCGGCGTACGCCGTCAGCGTCACGGCGTCGGCCTCGAGCGGTGACCCCGGTTGGAGCCACGCGCGCCCGTAGGCTTCGGCGCTGGTGCCGATATCTCCGCGTTTGGCGTCGGCGATCACCAGCAGGCCGGCCGCGCGGGCCGCGGCCATGACCTCTTCGAGCGCCGCCACCCCGGCCGAGCCGAACAGTTCGAAGAAGGCCACCTGCGGCTTGACGATGCCCACGCGGCCCGCGGCGGCATCCACCACGCGGAGCCCGAACTCACGAACCCCCGCGGCCGTTCGGGGCAGCTCCCACGCGTCGAGCAGGTAGTCGTGCGGATCGATGCCCACACAGAGCTGCCCGAGCGTCGCGAACGTGATCGCAAGCCGCTCACCGAACGGAACGGGAGTGGTCACTGCCCGGCGCCCGCCCGCACGAGCTCTTCGGCCCGCTCGAGCGATTCGGCGCGTTCCCACGCGTACTCCTGCAGGCTGGTCACGGTGAAGCCGTCTTTCATGCCGTCGAACGACGCCACGGCCGCGCCGAGTTGCGCAATGGTGGTGAACAGCGGCTTGTCGGCCGCCACCGCCGCTGCTCGAATCTCGTAGCCGTCGGCCCGCGCCGAGCGACCGGAGGGCGTGTTGATGACGATGTCGACCTCGTTGCGATTGATGAGATCGACAATGGTCGGCTCATCGTTCGCCAGGTCGACGCCCTCACTGTACTTGCGAACGATTCGTGTGCGAATACCGTTGCGATTCAGCACCTCTGCGGTGCCGATGGTGGCCAGAATCTCGAAGCCGAGCTGCTGCAGCCGCAGCACCGGCAGCACGATCGCGCGCTTGTCGCGGTCGCTGACCGAGACGAACACGGCTCCGCTCAGCGGCAGCCCGCCGTACGCGGCCTCCTGGCTCTTCGCGAACGCCCGCGGGAAGTCGCGGTCGATGCCCATGACCTCACCGGTCGAGCGCATCTCCGGCCCGAGCACCGAGTCGACGACCAGACCCTCTTTCGTGCGAAAGCGTTTGAACGGCAGAACCGCTTCTTTGACCGAGACCGGCGCGTCGAACGGCACAATCGAGCCGTCGAGCTTCGGCAGCATGCCTTCGGCCTTCAACGCGGCGATCGAGTCGCCCACCATGATGCGCGAGGCCGCCTTGGCCAGCGGAATACCGAGTGCCTTCGACACGAACGGCACGGTTCTGGATGCCCGGGGGTTCGCCTCGAGCACATAGAGAACTCCCGCACCCACCGCGAACTGCACGTTCAGCAGCCCGCGCACACCCACGCCCTCTGCGATGCCGAGCGTGGCCTTCTTGACTCGGGCGATGACATCCTGACCCAGCGTCACGGGCGGAAGCGTGCAGCTCGAGTCACCCGAGTGAATACCGGCCTCTTCGATGTGCTCCATGATGCCGCCGATGTAGAGCTCGGTGCCGTCGTAGAGCGCGTCGACGTCGATCTCGATGGCGTCGTCGAGAAAACGGTCGACGAGCAGCGGATGCGTCGGCCCGACGATGCCCTGGCCGGCCACGCGCACAAAATAGTCTTCGAGCGAGGGGCTGTCGTAGACGATCTCCATGCCGCGACCGCCGAGCACGTACGACGGGCGCACGAGCACGGGGTAGCCGATCTCCTCGGCCACGACGACGGCCGAGTCGTAGTCGTGGGCGACGCCGTTCTTCGGTGCGAGCAGGCCCGCGGCATCGAGGATGCCCGCGAACAACCCGCGCTCTTCTGCAAGGTCGATCGCCTCAGGCGTGGTGCCGAGGATGGGCACGCCGGCCGCTTTGAGACCCTTTGCAAGCCCGAGCGCCGTCTGGCCGCCGAGCTGAACCACAACGCCGACCAGCTCGCCGCTCTGGCTCTCGGCGTGGATGACTTCGAGCACGTCTTCGAGCGTCAGCGGCTCGAAGTACAGCCGGTCGCTGGTGTCGTAGTCGGTCGAGACCGTTTCGGGGTTGCAGTTGATCATGATCGTCTCGTACCCGGCATCAGATAGGGCGAACGAGGCGTGCACACACGAGTAGTCGAATTCGACGCCCTGGCCGATGCGGTTCGGGCCCGAGCCCAGGATGACCACCTTGCGGCGTTCGCTCGGCATCACCTCGGTCTCTGAGTCGTACGACGAGTAGTGGTACGGCGTGAGCGCGGGGAACTCCCCCGCGCAGGTGTCGACCGTCTTGTAGACCGGGCGAACGCCGAGGCCGTAGCGAATCGCGCGGATCTCGTTTTCGGTCGTGCCGCGGAGCGCCGCGATCTGCACGTCGCTGAAGCCGTGGTCTTTCGCGAGCCGCAGCGTGTCTTCGTCGGTCAGGGGTGAGGCGGCGACCGCGTCGGCCACCTCGTTGATCAGCACGATCTGGTCGATGAACCAGGGGTCGATCTTGGTGGCTTCGAAGACCTCGTCGATGCTCGCACCGGCACGCAGGGCCTGCTGAACCGTCACGATGCGGCCGTCGGTCGGCACGGCGGCAACGGCGAGCAGCTCGTCTTTCGACAGTTCAGAGGCCGGCCCGTCCCAGTGGAACGACGATCCGCGCTTCTCGAGCGAACGCAGCGCCTTCTGCAGGGCGGTGGTGTAGTTGCGGCCGATGGCCATCGCCTCGCCGACCGACTTCATGGTGGTCGTGAGCGTCGCATCCGCTGCCGGGAACTTCTCGAACGCGAAACGCGGAACCTTCACGACCACGTAGTCAAGCGTGGGCTCGAACGACGCCGGAGTCACCTTCGTGATGTCGTTGGGAATCTCGTCGAGGCGGTAGCCGATGGCCAGCTTCGCCGCGATCTTGGCGATGGGAAAGCCGGTGGCCTTCGAGGCCAGGGCGGATGACCGGGAGACGCGCGGGTTCATCTCGATGACGATCACCCGGCCGTTCGAGGGGTCGATGGCGAACTGGATATTGCAGCCGCCGGTGTCGACGCCCACCGCGCGGATGATGTCGATGCCGATGTTTCGGAGGTTCTGGTACTCGCGGTCGGTCAGGGTCAGCGCGGGCGCAACCGTGATCGAGTCGCCCGTGTGCACACCCACCGGGTCGACGTTCTCGATCGAACACACCACGACCGTGTTGTCGGCCGTGTCGCGCATGAGCTCGAGCTCGTACTCCTTCCAGCCGAGGATGCTCTCTTCGAGAAGCACCTCGGTGGTGGGGCTCTGGTGCAGGCCGTCGCCGACGATGCGGCGGAGCTCGGCCTCGGTGTACGCGAACCCCGAACCGAGCCCGCCCATGGTGAACGACGGGCGCACAACGAGCGGGTAGCCGAGGTCTTCGGCGAACCCGACGGCCTCCTCCACGGTGTGCGCGATGTGCGAGCGGGCCACGTCGGCACCGCACTGCAGCACGAGTTCCTTGAAGATCTGGCGGTCTTCACCCTTGTTGATGGCCTCGAAGTTCGCGCCGATCAGCTCGACGTTGTACTTCTCGAGAATGCCGTGCTTGTGCAGGTCGATGGCCGCGTTCAGCGCGGTCTGGCCACCCAGGGTCGGCAGAATGGCATCCGGCATCTCTTTGGCGATGATGCTCTCGATGACCCGCCAGGTGATGGGCTCGATGTACGTCGCATCGGCGAAGTCGGGGTCGGTCATGATCGTGGCCGGGTTCGAGTTCACCAGAATGACGCGTACGCCCTCTTCGCGAAGCACGCGGCAGGCCTGCGTGCCCGAGTAGTCGAACTCGCACGCCTGGCCGATCACAATGGGGCCGGAGCCGATGACCAGAACGCTCTTGATGTCTTCTCTCTTGGGCATTACTTGCTTTCCGTTTCGAGAGTTGCGGTTGAAATATCGAGTCTGCCCGTCAGCACCATTTCGCGAAAACGGTCGAACAGGTACATCGAGTCGTGCGGCCCCGCGGCCGCCTCGGGGTGGTACTGAACCGAGAACGCATTGATGTCGAGGCACCGGATGCCCTCCACCACGTCATCGTTCAGACTCACATGGCTCACCTCGACCCGGCCGAAACCGGCGGGCGACTCGATGACGCCCTCGCGCGGCGCGTCGACGGCGAAACCGTGGTTCTGGCTGGTGATCTCCACGCGGCCGGTCGTGCGGTCGAGCACGGGCTGGTTGATGCCGCGGTGGCCGAACGGCAGCTTGTAGGTGCCGAAGCCGAGCGCGCGGCCGAGCAGCTGGTTGCCGAAGCAGATGCCGAAGTACGGCACCCCGGCGCGCAGAACGTCTTGCAGAACCTGAACATGGCCTTCGGATGCCTCGGGGTCGCCGGGCCCGTTCGAGTAGAACAGCGCGCTCGGCTCGAGGGCGAGCACCTCGGCGGTGGTCGACGACTCGGGCAGCACCTCGACGTCGAATCCGCGGTCGGCGAGATAGTTGAGGGTCGACTTCTTCACGCCGAGGTCGAGCACGGCCACAGATCCGATGCGCTCGCCCACGGCGGGAACGGTGTACCGCACGGCCGTCGAGACGGTGCTCGAGAGGTTCAGGCCGGTCATCTCGGCTCCCTGGCGCACGAGGTCGAGCTGGGCATCCGGTGACAGAGCGAAGTCAGCACCGGAGAAGATGCCGGCGCGCATGGCCCCGGCCGAGCGGATGTGACGGGTCACGGCCCGCGTGTCGATGCCGCTGATGCCCACGACCTCGCCCTCAACCAGGTCGTCGTCGAGCGAACGGATGGCACGGTGGTTCGAGACGACGCGCGAGGGGTCGCGAACGACGAAGCCCGCCACCCAGATCTTGGCCGACTCGAGGTCTTCGTCGTTCGTACCGGTATTGCCGATGTGCGGGGCCGTCATCATGACGATCTGGCCGGCGTACGACGGGTCGGTGAGGGTCTCTTGGTAGCCGGTCATTCCAGTGGCGAAGACGGCCTCGCCGAACGTGCGGCCACGGGCGCCATACGCCTTGCCGACGTAGCGGTGGCCGTCTTCGAGAACGAATACGGCGGGTTCAGTTACGATCACGCGATCGAGCCTTCCTGCATCGGGAGTTGAGGTTTCTGAAGAAGCGACTGCACGGTGCTGAGCACGCGGATGCTGTCGCCTGAGTCGAGAATGCGGGCGTACGATTCGACATCGGCGGTGGTGGCGTCGCCTGTCGTTGTGATCTCTGAAATCCAGTCGAGGCGCACAAGGCCGCCGGACTCGACCACGCGGTCGATCGTGTACGTCGAGGTGCCGATCGAACGGATGCGCGCGAGAGGTACGAACACGTCGCGTTCGCCGTCGAGCGAGAGGGTGATGCCCTTCTCCCAGACGATGAACGTTCCGCGGGCGCGAAAGGCGAGGCCCGGGATGGTGAGGCGTTCGAGCGGCTGGTTCGCGGGGGTCGTCGCCACGTAGAGCATGGGGGCTTCGAGCAGCAGCTGCCCAGCATCCTGAGGCGTCTCGGGCGCGGCGCTGTACCCGGCCTGGCGGCGCTTGCGGGCACGCCAGCCGAGCGCCATGCCCGCGTACAACAGAAGCAGAATGGCGAGAACGATGAGGGCGGGGCCGAGTCTATCCATGGGTTCTGCCTGCTTTCCAGGCCGCGGCGCTGGCCGCGACGGTCGTGCTGTCAACAACGGTGCCGCCGAGAACCGTAGGGTAGCCGTGGTGGAAGGTGTACTGAACCCGGCCGGGGAGCGTCAGCCCGAGGTAGGGCGAATTCGTGCTCTTACCAGCGAGCCGGTCGAGGTCGAATGTGCTCGAGCTCGACGGGTCGTAGAGGGTGAAGTTCGCCGGGGCACCGGGTTCGAATGCATGCGAGTGGTCTGCCAGGCGGCCGATCTCGGCCGGTTTCTGCGAGAGCACGCGGGCGATGTCGGCCCACTGCAGCAGGCCCGTGTCGACCAGGGCAGTCTGAGCCACCGAGAGAGCCGACTCGAGACCCACCATGCCGAACGACGCGGCATCCCACTCCGACTCCTTCGACTCGGTCGGGTGCGGGGCGTGGTCGGTGGCGATGATGTCGATCGTGCCGTCGGCGAGGCCCGCCCGCAGCGCCTCGACGTCTTCGTCGCGTCGCAGCGGCGGGTTCACCTTGTAGCGCGCGTCGTAGCTTCGCACGAGATCTTCGGTGAGCAGCAGGTGGTGCGGAGTGGCCTCGGCCGTCACGACGATGCCGCGGCTCTTGGCCCACCGGATGACCTCGACCGAGCCGGCCGTCGAGACATGACACACGTGCAGGCGTGCGCCCACGTGTTCGGCGAGCAGCACGTCGCGGGCGATGATCGACTCCTCGGCCACGGCGGGCCAGCCCTTCAGCCCGAGCTCGCTCGAGAGCGCACCCTCGTTCATCTGCGCGTTCTCGGTGAGGCGCGGGTCTTGGGCGTGCTGCGCGACCACACCGTCGAACGTCTTCACGTATTCGAGGGCGCGGCGCATCAGCAACGAGTCGTGGATGCACTTGCCATCGTCGGAGAAGACCCGAACCTGGGCGCGCGAGTGTGCCATCGCGCCGATCTCGCTCAGTCGTTCGCCGGCGAGGCCCACGGTGACAGCCCCGATGGGCCGAACGGTGGCGAACCCCGCGTCGTCGCCCAGGGCCATGACCTGCTCGACGACGCCCGCGGTGTCGGAGACCGGCATGGTGTTCGCCATGGCGAAGACGCTCGTGAAACCACCGGCTGCGGCGGCGCGCGACCCGGTCAGCACGGTCTCGCTCTGCTCGAATCCGGGTTCGCGAAGGTGGGTGTGCAGGTCGACGAGGCCGGGCAGCGCCACGAGGCCCTCAGCGTCGATGCGGATGGCGCCCGCCGTGCTGCTGTTCGACGTGTTCGGGGCGACGGGGGTGAGCCGGGCATCCTGAACCAGAAGATCAGTACGCTCGCCGGAGACAAGCGTGGCCCCGACTATGAGATAACTCGGGTTGCTCACGGTTGTACCTCTCGATCGCCAGACATGAGCAGGTAGAGAACTGCCATGCGTATTGACACCCCGTTCGTGACCTGCTCGAGTACCGTCGACTGGGCTGAGTCGGCGGCACCCGCCGAGATCTCGAGGCCGCGGTTCATCGGGCCGGGATGCATGACAATCGTATCGGGGCGAAGCGACGCGAGGCGTGCGTCGTCGAGGCCCCACTCGCGCGAATACTCGCGGGCGTTGGGAAAGAAGGCCGCGTTCATGCGTTCGCTCTGAATGCGCAGCATCATCACGACATCGGGGCGGGTGTCTCGAATGGTCTGGTCGAAGTCGTAGCTGATGCCCACGGGCCAGTCGGTTTCGGCGCCGAACGGTACCAGTGTGGCAGGAGCGACGAACGTGACGTGGGCGCCGAGCGTCTGCAGCAGCCAGAGGTTCGAGCGGGCGACCCGCGAGTGCATCACGTCGCCCACGATCACCACGCTGACGCCGTCGAGGTCGCGGCCACGACTTCTGTCGCCGAAGAGCCGGCGGCGAATGGTGAAGGCGTCGAGCAGGGCCTGGGTCGGATGCTCGTGGGTGCCGTCACCCGCGTTCACGATGGGTGCGTCGATCCAGTTGCTCTCGGCCAGAACGTGCGGAGCGCCGCTCGCATGGTGCCGAATGACCACGCCGTCGGCCCCCATTGCTGCCAGGGTCTGGGCGGTGTCTTTGAGGCTCTCTCCCTTCGAGACGCTCGAGCCTTTGGCACTGAAGTTGATCACGTCGGCGCTCAGCCGTTTAGCGGCCGCCTCGAACGAGATGCGGGTGCGGGTGGAGTCTTCGAAGAAGAGGTTGACCACAGTCTTCCCGCGGAGCGCGGGCAGCTTCTTGACCTCGCGCGTCGAGACGGCGGCCATGTCTTCGGCAACATCGAGAATCTGCAGCGCTTCGCCCTGGCTGAGGGTCTTGGTCGAGAGCAGGTGCCTCATCGGGTTCCCCCGTCGGGCTCGTCGCTGCCGTTGCCTGGTTCGGTGGGCTGCTCGGTGGGTTGTTCGGTGGGCTGCTCGGGCATCGTGCGGCTCTCGATGCTCACCTCTTCGACCTCGTCGACCTCGCTGAGGCGCACGTTGATACGTTCGTCGGTCGAGGTGGGCAGGTTCTTGCCCACGAAGTCGGCGCGAATCGGCAGCTCGCGATGCCCGCGGTCGACCAGCACAGCCAGTCGTACAACGCGGGGGCGCCCGATGTCGCTCAGCGCATCGAGCGCGGCACGAATGGTGCGGCCCGAGTAGAGCACATCGTCGACCAGCACGACGGTCTTGCCGTCGACTCCCCCGGCCGGAATCTGCGTCGGCTGCGGGGTACGCGTGACGTTGCGGCCCAGGTCGTCGCGGTACATCGTGGCGTCGAGGGCCCCCACGAGAGACGCCGGTGCGCCCGGTTCGATGCGCTGGATGATCGCAGCGATGCGCTGGGCCAGAAACACCCCGCGGGTCGGTACACCGAGGATGACAAGATCGCCGGCCCCCCGGTTCCACTCGAGGATCTCGTGCGAGATACGCGTCAACGCCCGGTTGATGTCAGCCTGAGACAGCACTACTCGTGCCATGACCGACTCCCTTCTCCGACTCACAGGCCGACTCTTAAAGGTTGTCTACGTCTTCCACACTATCGCACCGAATCGGTGCAACGAAGTTCTACTGCGTGACGCCCTTGGTCTGCGAGATCTTGGCCAGGATTCCATTGATGAAACCCGACGAGTCGTCTGTCGACATGAGCTGGGCAGCTTCGACGGCCTCGGAGATGGCCACAACATCCGGAACCCCGTCGTTGTAGAGAATCTCCCAGATACCGATGCGAAGAAGTGCACGGTCGATGTGCGGCATGCGGCCGAGGGTCCACCCCACGGCGTACGTCTCGATGAGCTCATCGATCTCGTAGCCGTGCTCGACCACGCCACCGACGATCTCGCGCGCGTACTCCCACGACGCCTCGCGGGCAGGCTCGGTGAGGGCGCGGGCAGCTTCGGCGGCCAGTGACTCGTTGATCGAGATCTGGCGCACGTCGGCGGCGTACAGAACGTCGAGGGCCCGCTTACGGGCCTTGGTTCGGGAACTCATCGGTGTTCGTCAGTCCCTAGTCGCTGACGCGGCCGAGGTAGTCGCCGGTACGCGTGTCGACCTTGACCTTCGTGCCCTGCTCGAGAAACAGCGGAACCTGGATCTCGTGGCCGGTCTCGACCGTGGCGGGCTTGGTGCCGCCGGTGGAGCGGTCGCCCTGCAGGCCCGGCTCGGTGTAGGTGATCTCGAGGATGACCGAGGCCGGCAGCTCGACGTAGAGCGGCGCGTCTTCGTGCAGAGCGATGGTGACGGGCTGGTTCTCGAGCATGTAGTTCTTGGCGTCGCCGACGACGGCGTCGGTCACGCTGAGCTGCTCGTAGGTCTCGGTGTCCATGAAGACGAAGTCTTGACCGTCGTTGTACGAGTAGGTGTAGTCGCGGCGGTCGACGTTGGCCGTCTCGATCTTCGCGCCCGCGTTGAACGTGCGGTCGACGACCTTGCCCGAGAGCACGTTCTTGATCTTGGTACGAACGAACGCACCACCCTTGCCGGGCTTGACGTGCTGAAACTCGATGACAGCCCACAGCTGGCCGTCGATCTTCATCACTACGCCGTTACGGATGTCGCTTGTCGAAGCCATAAAAAGGTGGTTCCATTCGGTTGAGAAAGTTCGGTCGTGCGGGTTTTCACCCGACAGTAGAGTGTAGTCGCTTTCGGCTACGAACCGATCTCCTGGTACGCGGCGAACAGCAGGGCGGTCTCCGGCCCCTGCAGAACGGTGGGCTTGGCGATGTCGTCGAGCACGATGAAACGCAGCATGCTGCCGCGCGCCTTCTTGTCACGTTGCATCGCTGCGAGCAGGGTGTTCCAGCGGCCCACGGGGTAGCTCGTGGGCAGGGTGAGCGATTCGAGCACGCTGCGGTGCCGGTCGACCGCGGCGTCTGACAGGCTGCCCGTCAATCGGCCGAGCTCTGCGGCGAACACCATGCCCACCGCCACGGCCGCACCGTGCCGCCACTGGTAGCGCTCGGTGTGCTCGATGGCGTGGCCGAGGGTGTGGCCGTAGTTGAGAATCTCCCGCAGGCCGGCTTCTTTGAAGTCTTCGCCCACGACGCGGGCCTTAAGGCCGATCGAGAGTTCGACCAGGCGCCGAAACTCGGGGCTGGTGGGGTCGGTTGCCTTCGTCACGTCAGCCTCGATGATGTCGAGGATCTCGGGTTCGGCGATGAAGCCCGCCTTCACCACTTCGGCGAAGCCGGCCAGCAGGTCATTACGCGGCAGGCTCACCAGGGTGTCGAGGTCGGCGATGACCTTGGTGGGCGCGTAGAAGGCGCCCACCAGGTTCTTGCCCTCGGCGGTGTTGATGCCGGTCTTGCCGCCGATGGCGGCGTCGACCATGCCGAGCAGCGTGGTGGGCATCTGGATGAGCTGCACCCCGCGAAGCCACGTGGCCGCGACGAAACCGGCGACGTCGGTGGTCGCTCCCCCGCCGAAGCCCACGATGGCATCGGAACGGGTGAAGTCGGCCTGACCGAGAATTTGCCAGAGGAATGACGCCACTTCGATGCGTTTGGCACCCTCGCCGTCGGGAATCTCGGCGAGCAGCACCTCGTAGTCGGCCTTGAGCTCAGTTCTGATCGAACTGGCCCAGTCGGCGAGCTGCGGGGCGTGTACGAGCAGTACCTTGCGAACGCCCGGAGCGAACGAGGACGCCAGGGTGTCGAGCACACCGCGGCCGACCACCACGTCGTATGGGTCGACACCCGAGACGCGGATGACCGTGGGGGTGCTGGGGGTGCTGGCAGTGCTGGCAGTGCTGGCAGTGCTGGCTGCTGAGTCGGTGGTGCCCTCGGTGGTCATACGTTCTCCTTCGTGAGCTGCGCTCGCACCCAGGCGGCGACCTCTTCGGCGATGTCGTCGGCTTTGCGGTGTGAAGTGTCGATGGTGAAGTCGGCCAGGTCGGCGTAGAGGTCGCGCCGGGCATCCACCACCCGCTGCCAGGCCTCGACGTCGGGTACGAGCGGTCGTTTCGAATTGCCGAGCCTGGCCTTGACCGCGTCGCTCGTGACAGTGAAGAGCACAACAAGGCAGGTCTCGAGGTCGAACTGGGTCGCCACGTTCAGTACGGCGCCGCCGCCGAACGACACCACTCCCCCAGCCGAGAGAGCGTGCACGACTTCGGCCCGTTCGAGCTGACGAAAATACGGTTCACCGTGTGTCTCGAAGATCTCGGGAATGGCGCCGTGCAGCGCGACGATCTGCTTGTCGGTATCGGTGAAGCTCTGCCCGAGCAGCTTGGCCACGCGACGGCCGATGCGGGTCTTGCCGGCGGCGGGCGGCCCGATGATGACGACGGTCATGACCTCGAACGAAGCGCTGGTGGGATGTTCGCGAGGTACGACTCGAGGTTGCGGCGCGTCTCGGCGATGGCGTCGCCGCCGAACTTCTCCTGAACAGCGTTGGCCAGCACGAGAGCGACCATCGCCTCGGCCACCACTCCCGCGGCGGGAACGGCGCAGACGTCAGAGCGCTGGTGATGAGCCGAGGCAGCCTCTCCCGTGGCGATGTCGACCGTGCGGAGGGCGTGCGGAATCGTGGCGATGGGCTTCATGCCCGCGCGAACGCGCAGCACGGTGCCCGTACTCATGCCGCCCTCGGTGCCGCCGGCCTTGTCGCTCGAGCGCTCGATCTCGCCGTCGACCTGAAAGAGTTCGTCGTGTGCATCGGAGCCGCGGCGAGTGGTGGTCAGAAAACCGTCGCCCACCTCGACACCCTTGATGGCCTGGATGCCCATCAGCGCAGCCGCGAGCTGCGAGTCAAGCCGCCTGTCCCAGTGCACGTGCGAACCGAGGCCCGGCGGCAGGCCGTACGCGAGCACCTCGACGACGCCGCCGAGCGTGTCGCCGTCTTTGTGGGCCTGGTCGACTTCGGCCACCATGAGCGCCGAGGTCGCCGGGTCGAAGCAGCGCAGCGGGTCTGCATCGAGGCGGTCGACATCGGTGGACAGGGGCAGGGGTGAGTTTTCGGGAACACGCACCGGGCCGATGGAAAGAGTGTGGCTCACGAGGGTGATTCCGAGTTCGCCCAGAAAGTTTCGGGCCACGGCGCCGAGTGCGACGCGCGCTGCCGTCTCACGGGCACTGGCGCGCTCGAGAATCGGGCGGGCCTCGTCGAAGCCGTACTTCTGCATTCCCACCAGATCGGCGTGGCCCGGGCGAGGCCGGGTGAGGGGTGCACCGCGGCCGGAGGTGGGCGTGGCCGGGCCGCCCGACTCGAAGTGCTCTTCGGGGGTCTGCTCGGGGCCGGTGACCGGCTCAGAGCCCATCACGTCGACCCACTTCGGCCACTCGGTGTTGCCGATGCGGATGGCCACCGGGCTGCCGAGCGTGAAACCGTGCACCACGCCGCCCGACACCGTCACCTCGTCTTGCTCGAACTTCATGCGGGCGCCGCGCCCGTAGCCCAGCTTTCGTCGAGCGAGGTCGGTGCGGATATGAGCGAGAGTGACCGGGACACCCGACGGCAGACCTTCAATGATGGCAATGAGTTCTGGGCCGTGCGATTCTCCGGCTGTGAGCCAACGAAGCATGACTAAAATCCTCCCACAGTCTCAGCGCCCAGGCCGACCGCTGAGGCCCACTGCGTCGGCCATGGCCTCGAGAACAGCAGGTTCGTCGTCGAGCACGAGCTCGGGATCGCCCAGCGTGAAGACGCGAACCTGCAGCAGTGCCTGGTGCAGCAGCATCGACAGCCCCGAGACGACGGTGCCGCCGGCACCCTGCCAGCGCGCAGCGAGGGTGCTCGGCCACGGGTGGTACGCCACATCGAGGAGGGCTGAGCCCGGGCTGACGCGCAGGCCGCCGATGTCGTCGGCGGTGAGGGCTTCCCCGGGCAGGGTGCTGATTGTGAGGTCGCCCGACGTGCCGGCGAGTGCTGCGCTGAGCGGAACAAGCTCGACGATGACGCCCACCTGGGCACCGAGCGAAATGAGCTCGGCTGCCTTCGAAGGCGTACGTGCGGCCACGGTGACCAGTTGGGCGCCGAGTTGCGCGGCCGCGACAAGAGCCGACTTCGCGGTGGCGCCGGCGCCCAGAATGAGCACGTGCCGGGCCTGATGGATGCCCGCCGCTTCGACGGCGCGAACGATACCGGCCACATCGGTGTTGAATCCGAGGAGGGTCGGCCGCCCATCCGGTGCCGACGACGAGGCCGAAGCGAGCGCGGCACGCTGCTGCATGTCACCCTGCTGCATGTCACGCTGCGGCACCGCCGGGCCGAACAGCACGGTGTTGGCCGCGCCGGTGAGGCCCGCCAGGCGATCGACAGACGCGAGCAGGGGCAGAACTTCTTCTTTGAGCGGCATTGTGAGCGAGAGGCCACGCCACGAAGCGTCACGGCCGCCGACAAAGTCGGCCAGCTCGCCAGAGCCCACCTCGATCGCCGAGTACTCGGCATCGAAGCCGAGCACCCGGTAGGCGGCTGCGTGCAGCAGCGGCGATTTCGAATGTGCGATGGGAGACCCGAGCACAGCGAGTCGGAGCCGCGGCGGCATCAGACCTACCCGCCCGAACCGGGGTTCGCCGCCGACCAGGCCTGGTACTGCGCGACGGCCTTGTTGTGGTCGTCGAGGTTGCTCGAGAAGACCGTCTCGCCCGTGTCGAGGTTCACCGTCACGAAGTAGATCCAGTCGCCGGCGACAGGGTGCAGCGCCGCGTCGATGGCGGTGTCGCCCGGGTTCGAGATGGGGCCGACGGGCAGGCCCTTGTACACATAGGTGTTGTATTTGTTCGACTCGTCGTTGCGTTCGGCGTCGGTTGTGTCGACGCGCTTCGCACCGGTGCCGTACGCGACGGTAGCGTCACTCTGCAGCGGCATACCGTCGGCAATTCGGTTGACGAACACCCGGGAGACCTTGTAGAAGTCGGGTGTCTGCGCGGCCTCCTTCTGGATGACCGAGGCCAGCGTCAGCGTCTTCTCGCGGTCGGCGGGTGCGACCCCTGCGGCATCGAGCGACTGGAACGCGCGGTCGACCATGGTCTTGATCAGGTCGTGCGCGCTGGTGTTCGGTTCGAACGTGTACGTCGCCGGAAAGAGGTAGCCCTCGATGTTGGGCGCCGAAGCGTCGATTCCGAACTGCGTGAAGTTGGCGGCCTGGGCCTGCAGATCGGTGAGAGCCACCCCGGTGGCGTCGGCGACTTTGGTCAGCACATCGGCGGCGACGGTTCCCTCGGGAATCACCACACTGATCGTGACATGGTTCGTCGGGTTCTCGAGGGCGGTGAGCGCCGACTGCGAGCTCATCTGCTTCGCCAGCGTGTAGGTGCCGGGCTGGAATACCACTGCCGTGGGTTGTTTCAGCAGCAGTGCGTAGAAAGTTGCCGACGACTTGACCACGTCGGCCTTCTGCAGGTTGGTGCCGATCACGTCGCCGGTGTCGCCGCTGGCGATCACGAAACTGACCTTGTCGGCCGTCCCGTCGCCAGAGTAGTCCTCGACGGTCTTAGCGCCGAAGATCTTGTTGATCTGGGGCTCGTACGAGAAGTAGATCGACGTACCGATGGCGCCGAGACCACCCACCAGCACAATCGCCACGATGAGGGTGATGATTCCCCGCAGCGGCCGTCGACGCCGGGGCTCACGGGGGTGGCGGCCAGGATTCGCCGCCTCGCGGGCAGCCCGTCTGCCGTGGTGCTGTGAGCCTTCGGGGGCTTCACGAAAGAATTCGGCAAACGGGTGAGAGTCGGGTGGCTGCGGGTCAGTCACTATGAAATCCTTGAGGTCTTGTCGACGACGACGCCGGGCGGTCTGCCCGAGGCGCGCTCGACATCGAGGGCGTGCTGCAAAAGTATAACGGCGGCAACTTGATCGATCACTGAGCGTGAGTTCTTCGTGGTGCGACCGGTCTTGTGCAATGCGGACTGCGCCGAAACAGTGGTCAACCGCTCATCGATCATGCGCACCGGATGCTCGAATACCTGCGCACATCGGGCCGCGAACTCTTCGGCGTCGGCCGTCGAGGCCGTCGAACCGCCCGACATCGACAGCGGCAGCCCCACGATGAACTCGATCGCGTCGATCTCCCGGGCGATGCTGAGGATGCGCGCGATGTCGGCACCGCCGCTCGCGGCCCGGGCGACGGTCTCGACGGGGGTGGCGAGAATGCCGTGGAAGTCGGAGCGGGCGATGCCCACCCGAGCCTTCCCGACATCGATGCCCAGCCGAACGCCCGAGCGCATGGCTGGGCGTTCGGGCGAGCGTTCGGCTGCCGTGCTGTTGTCGCTAATGCGTCGAACCCACGGCCTGGCGAATGCCCGCGAGAGCATCGTCGAGAGCGTCGACGTTCGTGCCGCCGCCCTGGGCGAGGTCGTCTTTGCCGCCCCCGCCACCGCCCAGAATCGAGGCGGCGAGCTTGGCCAGCGCGCCCGCCTTGAGCGAGGCGCTGCGTGCTTCTGCCGTGGTGGCCACGATGACGACAGGCTTGCCGGCCACGGCGGCGGCCAACGCGACGACTGCCGCGTCGGAGCCGAGGCGTTCGCGAACACCGGTGACGAGCATCCGGAGGTCATCGCTCGAGCGAAGCTCCCCCACGTTCTCTGCGACCAGGCTGACGTCGCCGACGCGCACGACGTTCGCGACAAGTGCAGGCACTCGGGAAGAGAGCGCGCTCGCTTCGTAGGCGGCGATCTTCTTCTCAGCGGCCTTGAGGTTCGCGGCCAGGTCTGCAATGCGCGCGGTGAGTTCGTCACGCGGGGCCTTCAGCGACGACGAGAGCTGCGAGACGATGGCACGCTCGGTGGCGAAGTCCCTGAACGCGTCGGCGCCGACAAGCGACTCGATGCGGCGGTTGGTCGACCCGACAGACGATTCGCCCAGCAGGTTGATCAGACCGATCTCTGACGTGTGCACCACGTGAGTGCCGCCGCAGAGCTCGCGCGACCAGGGGCCGCCGATCTCTACCATGCGCACGACATCGCCGTACTTCTCACCGAACAACGCCATCGCGCCGAGCTTCTTGGCGTCGTCGACGGCCATTTCGCGGGTGATGACCTCGAAGTCGTTGCGCACGGCCGTGTTGGAGATCTCTTCGATCTCCGACTTGGTCTCTGCCGATAGCGGCTGGCTCCAGGTGAAGTCGAGTCGCAGGTAGCCGGCCTTGTTGTACGAACCCGACTGGTGCGCGGTCGAACCGAGAATCTCGCGAAGCGCGGCATGCACAATGTGGGTTCCCGAGTGCGACTGGGTCGCGCCCTTTCGCCACTCGTGGTCGACCACGCTGCGCGCGGGGTCGCCCACGGCGACCTGGCCGCTCACCACGCGGGAACGGTGGCTGATGAGCCCCCTAACCGGCTTCTGCACGTCGAGCACCTCGAGCTCGAACCCGTCGCCGACGATGGAACCGGAGTCGGCCTCCTGGCCCCCCGACTCGGCGTAGAGGCTCGTCTCGGCGAGAATGACCTCGACGAGCTCACCGGTCACGGCCGTGGCCACCGACTGGCCGTCGATGATGAGGCCGAGCACGCGCGACTCTGTCTCGAGCTCGGTGTAGCCGGTGAAGACGGTCTCACCCACAGCGCGGAACTCGGCGAAAGCCGACAGATCGTTCGCGCCGAGCTTCTTGGTCTTCGCGTCGGCCTTTGCACGCTGCTTCTGTTCGGTCATCAGACGCTCGAACGCAACGCGGTCAACCGCGAGGCCGGCCTCTTCTGCGATCTCGACCGTGAGGTCGATGGGAAAACCGAAGGTGTCGTGCAGCTGAAAAGCGGTGTCTCCGGCCAGAGCCGTGGTGCCCTCTGACTTCGTCTTGAGCACGGCGAGATCGAGGATGCTCGTGCCACCCGTGAGCGTGCGGAGGAACGCCTCCTCTTCGGCGTACGCCGTGCGGGAGATGCGCTCGTAGTCGGCCTCGACCTCGGGGTACGCGGCCGACATCGCGTCACGCGACGCAGGGAAGAGTTCGGGAAAGGTCGAACGGTCGACACCGAGCAGTCGCATGCTGCGCACGGTGCGGCGCATCAGGCGGCGAAGTACGTAGCCGCGCCCCTCATTCGACGGAGTCACACCGTCTGACATGAGCATGAGCGCCGAGCGAACGTGATCGGCAACCACGCGCATCCGTACGTCGTCGTCGTGGTCGGCGCCGTAACGGCGACCAGAGAGGTCGGCCGCGAGGTCGAGCACGGGCCGCACCTGGTCGATCTCGTACAGATTCTCGACCTTCTGCTTGATGAAAGCCACCCGCTCGAGACCCATTCCGGTGTCGATGTTCTTGCGCGGCAACTCACCGAGGATGTCGAAGTCGACTTTCGACTTCACATTGCCGATGAGGTACTGCATGAACACGAGGTTCCAGATCTCGATGTAGCGGTTCTCGTCGGCCGCAGGGCCGCCTTCGGCGCCGTACTCGGGGCCGCGGTCGAAGTAGATCTCCGAGCAGGGGCCAGCGGGGCCGGGCTGGCCGGTCGACCAGTAGTTGTCTTCTTTGCCGAGGCGCTGGATGCGGTGGTCGGGCAGGCCCGCCGTCTTCTTCCACATCGCGATGGCTTCGTCGTCGTCTTCGTAGACGGTGACCCAGAGATCTTTTTCGGCAAAACCGAGCCCGCCGTCGGCTTCGGGCGTTGTCAGAAGCTCCCACGCGAACTCGATGGCCTGCTCTTTGAAGTAGTCACCGAACGAGAAGTTGCCGTTCATCTGAAAGAACGTGCCGTGGCGGGTGGTCTTGCCCACCTCTTCGATGTCGAGGGTGCGGATGCACTTCTGCACGCTGGTGGCACGTTTGAACGGCGCGGGTACCAACCCCGACATGTACGGGATGAACGGCACCATTCCGGCGACCGTGAAGAGCAGTGTGGGGTCTTCGCTGACCAGCGATGCAGACGGAACGACCGTGTGCCCGCGATCGGCGAAGAACGTCAGCCAGCGCTGGCGGATGTCGGCGGTGAGCACTACTTCGCAGCTGCCTTCTTCACGGTGTCTTTCACCGTGTCGCCGGCGTCGCCGATGGCGGCGCGCAGTTCGGATTCACGCTCGTGATAACCGTCGACCAGTGCGTCGGAGAAGTCTTTGATCTTCGAGTCGAGCTCGGCGAAGATCTTCTTGCCCTGGGCGGTCTGGTTGAACTGGTGTGCGGCCAAGACGCCGACCGTAATACCGGCGGCAAACCACAGAACTTTCTTCACGACGCGCTCCTTGTGTTTCATGTGTGTATCAGTGTGAAATCGATGACCAGTTTAGTGCGTGTCAATAGTCTGACCGCGGGGCCTTCGGCTTCTTTGTGGATGCCCGGGCCGCGCGTCGCCCGGTGGAGGAGTTGCCTCCCGTATTGGTGTTCTCCTCAGCAAGGTCTCGGCCGCCGCGGATGGCCGCGCGCACCGCTGCGCTGAAGCCCGCGATCTTGATCAAGGGGCCGCCGACACTCGCTGCGAACAGCGCCACAAGCGAGTTCACGTTGCCGGTGACCTCTGCCACGTTCGACGTGATCGCGTCGACCCGGGCGAGCTGCTTGTTCGCCTCCTGAATCGTGACGGTGCTCTCTTCGAGGATGGGCGTGATGCCCTTGCTCACATCACGGATGGCGAGGGTGGTCTCATCGAACACCTTGCCGAGTTTGACCAGTGGGAGCGCCAGGATGGCGACCAGAATCGCGAACACTCCGGCGGCAATCAGACCTGCGATGTCTCCACCCGACATGGGGCACTCCTCTTCGGTTCGATGATTCAGGGTTTGTGATGCACGAGTGATGAAAAAAGGGCGGGCCACCCGAAGGTGACCCGCCCCAAGCGTAGCTGGCACGAACTGCCAGAACGACGTCGCCGGTCAGGCGAAGACGAAAACTAGCGAGCCGCGTAGTACTCGACGACGAGCTGAACTTCACAGGTCACGGGAACCTCGGCGCGCTTGGGGCGACGCTCGAGACGGGCCTGAAGCTTGTCGATCTCGACCGAGAGGTAACCGGGAACCTTGGGCAGAACGTCGACGTGGCCACCGGCTGCGGCAACCTGGAACGGAGGCAGCGCCTCTGAACGAGCGTGAACGTGAATCATCTGGCCGGGCTTGACGCGGAACGACGGGCGGTCGACGCGCGCACCATCGACGAGGATGTGACGGTGAACGATCAGCTGGCGAGCCTGGGCCGTGGTGCGGGCGAACCCGGCACGCAGAACCAGTGCGTCGAGACGCATCTCGAGCAGCTCGACCAGGTTCTCACCGGTCAGTCCGCCGCCGCGACGAGCCTCTTCGAACGCGATCTTCAGCTGGGCCTCGCGAATGCCGTACTGGGCACGCAGACGCTGCTTCTCGCGGAGGCGCACCGCGTAGTCGGAGTCGGTCTTGCGCTTCGTGCGGCCGTGCTCACCCGGAGCGTAGGGACGCTTCTCGAGGTACTTGGCCGCCTTGGGGGTCAGCGCAATGCCGAGGGCCCTCGAAAGGCGGGTCTTGCTGCGGGTACGTGACTTGGTAGACACAAACATCCTTCAAAAGTAGAGATCTGAATAAGAAATGAGACGTGCACTCGTTCGCCCACTGGGCTGTCGAGTTTCATACGCGTTCGCCGGCCGAGGGCAGGCGAAGCAATATATTCAGAGGGATGGGCCAGGCGGTTCGGCTAAAGAACTCGCTCTTCCTTGTCTGGGGTCTCTCGCAGCCGCGCTAAAGACGCCCAAAAGTAGGCCTTGAGAAGATTATCACAGTCACGGAGCCGAAACAGGCTCAACCACGCGTGATCTTACGGATCTTCTCCAGCCGCGCCGCCACATCCCGCTCGTTGCCGTGCTCGGTGGGCCGGTAGTACTCGGTTCCGGTCAGTTCGTCGGGCAGGTACTGCTGCGCTAGCACCCCGAGCTCGGCATCGTGCGGGTATTTGTAGCCCTTGCCGTGCCCGAGTCGTTTCGCGCCCGGATAGTGCGCATCGCGCAAGTGTTTGGGCACGCGCCCGGCCTTTCCCGCGCGCACATCGGCGATAGCCCTATCGATCGCCAGGTACGACGCGTTCGACTTCGGCGCCGTCGCGAGGTACACGACGGCCTCGGCCAGTGGGATGCGCCCCTCCGGCATTCCGATGAACGCCACTGCGTCGGCCGCGGCAGTTGCAATGACCAGCGCCTGCGGATCGGCCAGCCCGATGTCTTCGGCCGCCGAGATGATGATGCGCCGGGCGATGAAGCGTGGGTCTTCGCCCGCCTCGATCATGCGTGCGAGGTAGTGGATGGCCGCATCCACGTCAGACCCGCGCACCGACTTGATGAAGGCGCTGATGACGTCGTAGTGCTCATCACCGTTGCGGTCGTAGCGCAGCAGCGCCCGGTCGACGGCCTGAGCCACGATCTCCGCGGTGATCTCCGGCGTGACGTCGGAGTCGAGAGACACTCCGGCGAGCACCGCTGTCGACGCGGCTTCGAGGGCGGTGAGGGCTCGCCGGGCATCGCCTGATGCGAGCCGGATGATCGTGGCCCTCGCCTCGTCATTCAGGCTCACCCGCCCGGCGAGCCCCCGGGCATCCAGAACCGCCCTGTCGACGAGAAGACCGAGGTCGTCGTCGCTCAGCGGCTCGAGGGTGAGCAGTAGGGAACGCGAGAGCAGCGGTGAGATGACCGAGAACGAAGGGTTCTCGGTGGTGGCCGCCACCAGGATGACCCAGCCGTTCTCGACCCCGGGAAGCAGAGCGTCTTGCTGCGCCTTCGAGAAGCGGTGGATCTCGTCGAGAAAGAGAACCGTCGACACGCCGTAGAGGTCACGGCTTCGAAAAGCCTCTTCCATGACTTGGCGCACGTCTTTCACGCCGGCGGTCACGGCCGACAGCTCGACGAACTTGCGGTTCGAACTGTGCGCGATGGCCTGCGCCAGCGTGGTCTTGCCGGTACCCGGCGGGCCCCACAGGATGATCGACACCGACCCCTGCGCACCACTCTCGTCGGTCGCCAGATTCACCAGCGGTGAGCCGGGCCGCAACAGGTGTTTCTGGCCCGCGACCTCATCGAGGCTCTTCGGGCGCATGCGTACCGCCAGCGGAACGGCTCCCGCGTGGAGCCCGGGCTGCGAGGTGACCATGCTCTTATTGTAAAGTTCTCGGGGGCCTGCGCGTTTTTCGCGCCGGACGCAACACAACGTTCTGCCGGTCGACCCGGTGGTGGAGGATTCGTGGCACCGACCAATTCCGAGCGCGAGGCACGCGAAGCCAAGCAGAGGCTCCGCAACTACCAGGCGCGCCAGAGCGTGCATGCCAGCCAGGTCACCCGTCGAAAGCGCGACAACATCGTCTCGGTGATCGTGGTGCTCGTCGTCGTGGCCGTGGCCATCGTGGTGCAGACCCTCTACTTCACGGGTGGCCCGGGCGCGCCGGTGCCGTCGCCCTCGGCCACGGCGTCTGTGGCCCCCACTCCGTCGGCCACGCCGAACGCCTCGGCCAACAGCGGAACCGTGCCCGCAGCCACCATCGCCGCCGGTCGCGACTGGACGGGTACGCTCACCCTGAACCAGATCGCTCTCGGCTTCACCCTGAACGGTGCCGCAGCGCCCCAGGCCGTGTCGTCGACCATCTCGCTCATCCAGGCGGGCTTCTACACCGGCGTCACGTGCCACCGCCTCACCGTCACGGGTATTTTCGTACTGCAGTGCGGCGACCCCACCGGCACGGGCAACGGTGGCCCCGGCTACTATTACGGCCCCGTCGAGAACGCTCCGACCGACAACGTCTACAAGGCGGGCACCATCGCCATGGCTCGTGTCGGAGACCAGGCCTACAGCGAAGGCAGCCAGTTCTTCATCGTCTACGCCGACAGCACGATTCCGGCAGACACGGTAGGGGGCTACACCGTCATCGGCCAGGTCACCAGTGGCCTCGACCAGCTGCGGAGTGGGGTGATTGCCGCCGGTGTGACCTCAGGAACCGAGACTCCGGCTGTTCCCACCACAATCACCAGCGTCACTGTGCAGTAGGGTGAATTTCGTGACCAGTACTGACCAGCATCCATGGGGACGCGTTGACGAGACCGGAACGGTCTACCTACGCGAAGCCTCTGGCGAGCGTGTGGTGGGCCAGTTTCCCGACGGCACACCCGAAGAAGCTCTCGCCTATTTCGAACGCAAGTACACCGACCT
Source organism: Subtercola sp. RTI3 (assembly GCF_035018625.1). Classification (NCBI taxonomy): domain Bacteria; kingdom Bacillati; phylum Actinomycetota; class Actinomycetes; order Micrococcales; family Microbacteriaceae; genus Subtercola; species Subtercola sp. RTI3. The sequence continues at coordinate 31,109 of NZ_JASJXO010000014.1, forward strand.
TGCCGGCCAGGTGACTCTCCTCGAACAGCGTGTCAAACGCGGCGCCTCGGCGTCTGACGTGAGCAAGGCCGTTTCGACGCTCTCGAGTGCCATCACGACTGCGAACGCCATCGGCGACCTCGAGTCGTTGAAGAAGCGGGTCGATGCACTCTCCGAGGCCGTTTCGTCGCTGACAGAGAAGCAGCAGGGTGAAGCCAAGGCGTTGCTCACCGACGCCATCGCTGAGCGCACGGCCATCGTCGAAGAAGTCGAAGCCCTGTCACTCGAAGACCCGGCCAAGGCCCAGTGGAAGCAGGTGACCGCCCGCCTCGACGAGATGTTCGCGCGCTGGCAGAAGCACCAGCAAGACGGCCCGCGCCTGCCTCGCACCGAAGCCGGCGAGCTGTGGAAGCGTTTTCGCGACGCCCGCACGATCATCGAAGGCCACCGCAAAGCATTCTTCGCCGAGCTCGACACGGCTCACCGTGACGCCCGTTCGAAGAAGCAGCAACTCGTCGAACGCGCTGAGGCGCTGCTGCCGAAGGGCGCCGACGGCGTCAACGCCTACCGTGACCTGCTCACGGAGTGGAAGAATGCGGGCCGCGCAGGCAAGCGTGTCGACGACACTCTGTGGGACAAGTTCAAGGCCGCCGGCGACCTGCTCTACGCCGCCCGCGGTGAAGTCGTGGCCAAAGACGACGAAGAGTTCTCCGAGAACCTCGCAGCCAAGCTCGCGCTGCTGACCGAAGCCGACCCTCTGCTCACCGAGACCGACCGAACCATCGCTCGCGACAAGCTGAGCTCCATTCAGCGCCGCTGGGACGAGATCGGCAAGGTTCCTCGCGACCAGGTGAAGGTCGTCGACGAGCGGCTCCGCAAAATCGAAGCCGCCGTTCGCAAGCTCGACGAAGACTTCTGGCAGAAGAACAATCCCGAGAAGAAGGCGCGTGCAGAGGGCCTCGCCGGCCAGCTCACCGATGCCATCGCCAAGCTGCAAGGCGAGATCGACGCGGCCAAGGCCGCCGGAAACACCTCGAAGGTGGCCGAGCTTCAAGAGGCTCTGGATGCCCGCAAGGTGTGGCTCGACGCACTGAACTAGCGCGGGCGGGGGTTATCCCCCGTCTGTCGTGGCGGAGTAGTTCTCCACAGATGGCTCTGTGACGCGTCGGAGCTGGGCGACAGAGGCTCATGCTGGGCCCATGTCATCATTCGTTGCTGTGTCTTCTTCTCTGTACTCGTCTCGGTCTTTGTCTAGGTCTTCGTCTTCGTCTTCGTCTTCGTCGTTCGCTCGTTCTTCCTCGTCACTGGGCCTTGCCAGCGCGTTCAGCGTTGCCGAGCTCTCTGCGCTCCGACTCGACGGCGAGGTGTTCGCGGTCGACGAAGAGTACGCGAGTGTGGCCGAACCCGAGACCGTGTTGCTGCGGGCGCAGGCGGCCCTCCGCAGTACACCTCGGTGGGGCATCCTCGAGCGCCGCAGTGCGCTGTGGTTGTACGGGGCCCTCGGTCGGGCGCCGACTCCTCACCAGGTCTGCGTCGAGGCACAGAGCTCGCGTCGGGCTTCGTCGTCACACGACTTCGAGATTCGTGAGGTCGTACTGGGTGCGGGTGACGTGGTTCTGGTGGGTGGGGTTGCCGTAACCTCGCTCATTCGAACGGTCATCGACATTGCCCGAACAGCGCAGACGTTCGAGAGCACGACGGTGGCCGCCCTAGCGGCTCTCCTTGTCACGTCGGGGGTCAGCTTCGACGACATTGCCAGCCGTCTGCGGCCCGCCCGCGGTCTTCCGCACAAGCTCGTGGCGCTGCATCGCCTGAGACGTGTGTTCGACCTGATCGAGGCCGAAGAGCCCGAGGCCCAAGAGCCCGAGGCCGAAGCGACCGGTCGCCTATCCCCCGCTGACGCGGTACACGTCGTAGACGGCGTCGATGCGCCGCACCGCGTTCAGTACGCGGTCGAGGTGGGTGGTGTCACCCATTTCGAAGACGAACCGGCTGATGGCCAGGCGGTCGCGTGACGTACTGACCGTAGCCGACAGAATGTTCACGTGGTGCTCAGACAAGACGCGGGTGACGTCGGAGAGAAGACCCGAGCGGTCGAGTGCCTCGACCTGGATCTGCACCAGGAAGACACTCTTCGACGATGGAGCCCAATCGACCTCGATCATGCGTTCGGGTTCGAGCAGCAGCGACTTCACGTTGTGGCAGTCCGACTGGTGAACCGAGACACCGGTGCCGCGGGTCACGAAGCCCACGATGTCGTCGCCCGGCACCGGAGTGCAGCACTTCGCGAGCTTCACCAGAATGTCGGGGGCGCCACGAACCAGCACACCAGACTCGCTGTGTGATGAGCGTGGGCGTCGGCCCACACCGACGTCGATCTCGCTGTCGTCGCTCTCGACCTCGGTCTGCAGCGACTGCAGCACCTTCTCGATGACCGACTGCGTCGAGACGTGGCCCTCGCCGATGGCCGCGTACAGAGCCTCGACGTTGTCGTAGTTCAGCTGGGCGGCCACCTCGGTGAACGAATCCTGGCTCATCAGTTTCTGCAGGGGCAGATTCTGCTTGCGCATGGCCCGTGCAATGGAGTCGCGACCCTGCTCGATGGCCTCGTCGCGGCGCTCCTTGGTGAACCATTGGCGAATCTTGTTGCGCGCCCGAGGGCTCTGAACGAACGTGAGCCAGTCTTGGCTCGGGCCCGAGTCGGGGTTCTTCGAGGTGAAGACCTCGACAACATCGCCCGTCGTGAGTGAGCTCTCTAGCGGAACCAGGCGACCATTGACCTTGGCGCCCATGGTGCGATGGCCTACTTCGGTGTGCACCGCGTAGGCGAAGTCGACCGGGGTGGCACCGGCAGGCAGGCCGATGACCCGGCCCTTCGGAGTGAAGACGTAGACCTCTTTGGCACCGATCTCGAATCGCAGCGAGTCGAGAAACTCGCCCGGGTCGACCGTTTCGGCCTGCCAGTCGGAGATGCGGGCGAGCCACGCCATGTCGGCGTCTCCCCGGTCGTCAGCCGTGGCGGTCTTACCGGAGTTGACGCGCTCTTTGTACTTCCAGTGCGCGGCGACACCGAACTCGGCCCGCTGATGCATCTCGTTGGTGCGAATCTGAATCTCGACCGCCCGGCCGCCGGGGCCGACAACCGTGGTGTGAAGAGACTGGTAGAGGTTGAACTTGGGTGTCGCTATGTAATCTTTGAACCGGCCGGGCATCGGTGTCCAGCGGGCGTGAATCGCGCCGAGAACGGCGTAACAGTCGCGAACCGAGTTCACGAGTACGCGAATACCGACGAGGTCGTAGATCTCATCGAACTCCCGCCCCCGCACGATCATCTTCTGGTAGATCGAGTAGTACTGCTTGGGTCGGCCCGCGACCTTGCCGCGAATCTTCGACGTCTTCAGGTCGTCGGTGACCATGTCGATGACCTGCTGCACGTACTCTTCACGCTGAGGCGTTCGCTGTCGCACGAGATTCTCGATCTCGACGTAGAGCTTCGGTGACAGAACGGCGAACGAGAGGTCTTCGAGCTCCCATTTGATGGCCTGGATGCCCAACCGATGAGCGAGCGGCGCATAGATCTCGAGGGTCTCCTGCGCCTTGCGGGTCGACGACTCGGGTGACACGAAGCCCCAGGTGCGGGCGTTGTGCAGCCGGTCGGCCAGCTTGATGATCAGTACCCTGATGTCTTTCGACATCGCCACGATCATCTTTCGAACGGTCTCGGCCTGCGCGCTCTCGCCATACTTGACCTTGTCGAGCTTGGTCACGCCGTCAACCAGCATGGCGACCTCGTCACCGAACTCGGCCCGCAGTGAGTCGAGGGAGTAGTCGGTGTCTTCGACCGTGTCGTGCAGCAGTGCCGCAGCGATGGTCTTGGTACCGATTCCGAGCTCCGCGAGAATTTGCGCGACGGCGACCGGATGCGTGATGTACGGCTCGCCGCTGCGTCGCTTCTGGCCGTCGTGGGCACGTTCGGCAACCGTGTAGGCCCGCTCGATGATGCTGAGATCGGCCTTGGGGTGATTCGACCGAACGGTGCGAATGAGCGTGTCGACCGCGCCGGCAGGTTGCGCACGGGAGAACAGACGCGGTACGAGACGCCTCAACGACGCGTTGGTCGAAGCCGTGGTTTCGGTCATGTCATCGCCTCCGGTCTAATTATCGCTCGCCCGGAGACGCCCCGTGAACCTCACGCCGAAATGCTCTCGCTCTCAACCTGCTCGGCCCGTTGTGTGCGTTGCGCGATGACCCTCTGGTTGATCTTTCTGATCTTCGGTTCGCGGTCACGCAGCTGAGCGTAGATGGGCGAGGCGATGAAAATCGTCGAGTACGTGCCTACAAAGATGCCGATGAGCAGAGCCAGTGAGATGTCGCGGAGGGTTCCCGCCCCGAGCACAAACGCGCCGATCACGAGAATCGAGGCGACGGGCAGCATGGCCACCACCGACGTGTTGATCGAACGAACGAGGGTCTGGTTCACCGCCAGGTTCACTGTCTCGCTGAAGGTACGGGTTGGTTTCTCGCCCATCTCCGTGGTGTTCTCGCGGATCTTGTCGAATACCACCACCGTGTCGTAGAGCGAATAGCCGAGAATCGTGAGAAAGCCGATGACCGCTGCAGGGGTGATCTCAAAACCGGTGATGCCGTAGATGCCCGCTGTGATGACGAGGTCGTGCAGCAGAGCAATCATCGCCGACAGCGCTATCTTCCAGGTGCGGAAGTAGATGGCCATGAAGATGGCCGCGAGAGCGATGAAGATCAACAGACCGCGGATGGCCTGACCGGTGATATCGGCGCCCCAGGTCGGCCCGATGAAGTTGATCGTGACGTCAGACGGCTGCACCTTGTAGGCCGCGGCCACGGCGTCGCGAACCTTGCCCTGTTCGGCGTCGTTGAGCTGATCGGTCTGGATTCGGATTCCGCTCGCGCCCAGTGTCGTGACGAGAGGTACGACACCGGGGTCGACTGACTTGACCGCATCGATTCCGACCTGCTGGTTGGTGTCGGAGACCTGCGAGATGGAGAACTGCGAGCCACCGCGAAACTCGATACCGAAGACGAACCCGCCCCGAAGGAACGGCCCGACGATCGAGATCAGGATGAGCGCACCCGCGATGGCGTACCAGAGCTTGCGCCGCCCGATGATGTTGAACGAACGCTTGCCGGTGTAGAGGTCGTTGCCCAAATCGCTGAACTTGGCCATCAGGACTTCTTTCCCTTGTTCTTCGCATCGGCGCTGTTGGTGTCGGTGCTGTTCGTGTCTGCTGCCGGAGCATCGATCACGAGTGTTGACGAACCGGCCGCCTTGCGCTCGGCGATGGTCTGGCGACGGGCTGCCTCGCGGCTTGCAGACTCCTGCTTGCCGCGGGGTGTGTTCGATGCAGGCGTCTTGAACTGTGCACGGCCACGGTAGACAGCACCGAGCTGTCTCGGGTCGAGCCCGCTCGTCTTATGACCGTCTCTGAAGTAGGGAAGCTCGGCGAGCAACGTCATGATCGGATGCGTGAACATCATCACGACGACGAGGTCGATGATCGTGGTGAGGCCGAGGGTGAGCGCGAAGCCCTTCACGCTGCCCACCGCGACGATGTAGAGCACCACTGCGGCCATCAGGTTGATGAGGTCTGAGGCGAAGATGGTGCGGATGGCCCGCTTCCACCCGGCCTGAACCGATGACTCGAGCCCTCGGCCGTCACGCAGCTCGTCACGTATTCGTTCGAAGTACACGATGAACGAGTCGGCTGTGATACCGATGGCCACGATGAGACCGGCCACCCCGGCGAGCGACAGCCTGTATCCGGCTCGCCACGAGAGAATATCGACGACCAGGAAGGTCAGCGTTCCTGCCACCACCAGTGAGGCGATGGTCACAGCACCCAGCACGCGGTACTGGGCGATCGAATAGAGAACCACGAGGATGAGCCCGATGAGCCCGGCGATGAGGCCGCTGAGCAGCTGGGTCGAACCGAGTGTGGCCGAGATGGTGTTCTGGCTCTGCACCGTGAAGCTGATGGGCAGGGCACCGAACTTCAGCTGGTCGGCCAGGGTCTTCGAGCTGTTGGCGTCGAAGTTGCCCGAGATCTGAGGTTCGCCGTTGGTGATGACGGCGAGCGTACGCGGAGCAGAGATGACCTTGCCGTCGAGCACGATGGCGAACTGGTTCTGAGCGCCGGTGAGACCCGATAGGCGGGTGGTCACGGCGGCGAAGGCGCTGGTGCCTTTGTCATTGAAGAAGATGTTCACGACGAACTGGCCGGTCGACGAGCCGGAGCTCGTTGTCGCGACGCCGCTCGTGGCATTGCTGATGGTGTCACCCGCCACCTCGACCGGGCCGAGGATGTACTTTGCGCCGTCGGCACCACAGGCGACCAGAGGCTGGGCCGCTGGAGCCTGGCCCGCATCGGTGGCCGCGGTTGAGCTGCAGTCGATGTTCAGGAACTGGTCTTCGAGCGCCGGGGTCACCCACGCGAGGTCGCTGGCATTCGTCGGCGATGCCGTAGGGGTGCTGTCGAGGCCGGCAGTGGGCGTCGTGGTCGGCACCGTTGCAGTGTCGGAGACGAGCACCGCGCGAAAATCGAGCTTCGCAGACGCTTCGATGCGCTGCAACGTGGCGTCGTCGGGCGTTCCCGGGATCGACACGACGATGTTCTGGCCACCCTGTGTGGAGATCTGCGCCTCAGACACTCCACTCGCGTCGACACGCTGCCGGATGATCGACACCGCCTGTGACACCTGCTGGTCTGACACTGTCTCGCCGCTGGCGAGCTTCGGCGCGAGGATGATCTCGGTGCCACCCTCGAGGTCGAGAGCGAGCTTCGGAGCCCACGAACCACCGCCCCACAGTGCCCCTGCAGCATTGACGCCGGCGAGGGCGATGAAGATGACAAGGAGCCAGACGAGCGTGCGTCTGGCTCTCTTGACGGCGGTTGATTTTGCCACCTGCGAACTCAGCTTTCTTTAACGACCCCGTGACACAGTACTGCCCCCGAAGGGCAGAGGTGTGCCGCGGCGCCGCGAAGGGTACGTGGAACTACTCGGCCGACTTGTGGTCGGTGCGGGGTTTGCCGTTCTCATCGAGCGGAACACCGTTGAGTACCGTACCCGATTCTGCCTTCGTGTCGCTCACGCGTGCCTCATGGATGCGCTCACCGAACTCGGGCTCGGTGCCGTCGTCGATCATCGCGGGCTCGTCGATGGAGACAGCCTCTTCGGTGGGAACAACACGGGTCACCGTCTGGCGGTGCACCTTGAGCACGGTGCCGGGGGTGGTCTCGAGCAGAATCTGGTTGTTCTCGACGTCGATCGTCAGAATGGTGCCGTACACGCCGAAGTTGGTCATGACGTAGGCGCCTTCGGTGATCTTCTGCGACAGCTCTTCTGTCTCGCGCTTGCGCTTGCGGCTGTTGCGCACCATGAAGATGATGAGGACGGCCAGAACGGCCAGCATGACGAGGGTTAACGGATCCATTGCGGGTGAGAGCCTTCCAAAATTTTGGGGGGAGATGACGGCCCTAGTGTACTGATCGGGGCTGAGCGCCAGCTTGAATTATAGTTCATCTCCGAAGAGCGTCTCGTTCTGCGGGCTCATGCCGAGGTGCTGCCAGCCGGCTCGGGTCGCCACCCGCCCTCGGGGGGTGCGAATGATGAGACCGATGCGCACCAGAAAAGGTTCGACGACCGACTCGATCGTCTCCGACTCTTCACCCACCGACACGGCGAGTGTGTTGAGCCCCACCGGCCCTCCGTTGAAGCGAGTGAGCAGAATCTGCATGACCGCACGGTCGAGCCGGTCTAGCCCCCGCTCGTCGACGTCGTACAGTTCGAGCGCCGCCCGCACCACATCTCGACTCGCTGCTCCCCCGTGCACGAGGGCGTAGTCGCGCACACGACGCAGCAGCCGGTTGGCGATACGCGGTGTTCCCCGTGAACGCCCCGCGATCTCGATCAGCGCCGACTCCTCAATACTCAGCTCGAGCATCACTGCGGCCCGGCGGAGCACGTGCACCAGCTCTTCTGGGTCGTAGAACTCGAGGTGCGCGGTGAACCCGAATCGGTCACGAAGTGGGTTCGGCAGGAGGCCGGAGCGAGTGGTTGCCCCCACCAGGGTGAACGGCGCGAGGTCGAGCGGAATCGACGTCGCACCCGCCCCCTTGCCCACCATGATGTCGATGCGGAAGTCTTCCATCGCAAGGTACAGCAGCTCTTCGGCCGATCGCGCCATGCGGTGGATCTCGTCGACGAACAGCACCTCACCCGGCACGAGCGACGACAGCACTGCGGCAAGGTCGCCGGCGTGCTGAATGGCTGGTCCGCTCGACATGCGCAGGGGGCGACCGCTTTCGTGCGCGACGATCATCGCGAGCGTGGTCTTGCCAAGCCCTGGAGGCCCGGCGAGCAGAATGTGGTCGGGAGTACGGTTCTGGATGGTCGCGGCATCCAGCAGCAATTGAAGCTGCCCACGAACCCGCTGTTGCCCCACGAACTCGGCGAGGCTCTTCGGGCGAAGGGCGCCCTCGAAGGCGATCTCGGCCTCAGTGCCCATCATCTCGGGCTGCAGCAGTTCGTCGCTCATCGGGGGCCCGCCGAGCTCTGACGCGGGCCGAGTTCGGTGAGCGAGCGTCGCAGCAGCACCTGCACACTCTGCTGATCGGTGTCGCTGGCCGCCCCGAGAACGGCGTCGAGGGCGTCGGATGCACTGCGTTCGTTCCAGCCGAGACCCACCAGTGCCACCAGTACGTCATCGCGCACCGACGGCGCCGCGGCGAACGAGGGCCGGCCTGCGTGCCCGGCGCCGAACGCAGCGACCTTGCCCGCGAGCGACAGCACGATGAGCTTCGCGGTCTTCGGGCCGATGCCAGACACCCGCCGGAACACGGCGTCGTCGTCAGTGTTCACGGCGCGGGCAATCTCGGCTGCACTGAGCTCGGCGAGCACGCCCATCGCCGACTTCGGACCGACGCCGGTGACGCCGACCAGCAGCGCAAAGATCTCGAGCGATTCGGTATCGACGAACCCGAACAGCGACAGCGCGTCTTCGCGCACGATGAGATTCGTCAGCACGAACGCCTCCACGCCGACGCGCAGCGAGAGGGCGTGCGGAGGCGTCAGTTGCACGGCATACCCCACGCCGCCGACCTCGATCACGGCCCCTGTGCCGACCACTCCCAGCACTGTTCCGCGCAGACTCGCTATCATCCCACCACTGTATTACTCGTACACCTGTTCGAACGCCCCTCCCTCGGCGCGCCGCCTTCCTCAGCTCTCCAATGCTCACGTTGAGGTACGGCCTTTCTACACTTTCGACGCCCCCAGCCGAGCAAAACCCGTACCTCAACCAACGCGAGCGGCGCGGAGGGGCGGAAGGAGGGTGGCGAGGGTGGCGAGGAGGCGAGGAGGCGAGGAGGGAGGTCAGCGGCGGAGGCCGCGCCGCTCGGGGCTGGCGGCCTTGGCGGCCTGTTCGGCGGCGAGCCACGCCGCCTGGGCGTTGGTGAGGGCTGCGGTGGGGCGATCGCGCGAGGCGGCTCCCCCGTGCAGATCGGCGGTGCCGCGGCCGGCGAGGGCGCCGAGCGGGGTTCGCCAGGCGTGGCAGATGGCCAGCGCGAGGGCGTCAGCGGCGTCGGCCGGCTTCGGGATGGCGTCGAGGCCCAGAATCTTGGCCACCATGGTGCCGACCTGCTTCTTGTCGGCCTGGCCGTAGCCGGTCACGGCCGCCTTGACCTCGGTGGGGGTATGCATAGCGACCGGCAGTGAACGCCGGGCCGCAGCGAGCATGGCGATGCCGCTCACCTGGGCTGTGCCCATGACGGTGCTGACGTTGGTGTCGGCGAACACGCGCTCGAGAGCCACGCGGGCCGGCTTGAACTCATCGAGCAGCTGGTCGAGGGCGTTGCCAATGGTGAGCAGACGGTTCTCGTGCTGCTCACCGGCGGGGGTGCGGATGACCGTGACATGCACGAGCGTGGCCCGGCGGTCGTGCGACACATCGACAATGCCCACGCCGCACCGGGTCAGCCCGGGGTCGATGCCGAGAATCCTCACGTGCTCACGTGCTCACGTGCTCACGTGCTCACGGTGCACCGCGCCGCTGCGAAGCTCGCCAGCACGAACCCCGCCAGCTTGAAGCGTGCCGCTGCGAACCGCGTCGGCGCGTAGCTCGTCGGTGCGGGACGTGCCAGTGCGAACCCTGCCACCGCGATCCCCGCCCCCGTCGCCATGGTGTTAGTCGGCCTCGAGCTCGGCCTGAACCTCGGGAGTCAGGTCGAAGTTGCTGTAGATGTTCTGCACGTCGTCGTTGTCTTCGAGGGCATCGATGAGGCGGAATACCTTGCGGGCCGTCTCGGCGTCGATCTCTACCTTGAGGGCGGGCACGAACTCGATGTCGGCGGAGTCGTAGTCGATTCCGGCGGCCTGCAGCGCCGTGCGGTTCGCAACGAGGTCTGAGACCTCGGTGACGATCTCGAACGAGTCGCCGTGGTCGGTGACCTCTTCGGCGCCCGAGTCGAGAACGGCCATCAGCACGTCGTCTTCAGCGAGCGTTGGGGTGTGCTCGACTTTGATGACACCCTTGCGGTGAAAGTTGTACGCGACGCTGCCCGGGTCGCCCATGGTGCCGCCGTTGCGAGAGACGATGGCACGCACGTCGGCCGCCGCGCGGTTCTTGTTGTCGGTGAGGCACTCGATGAGCATGGCGACGCCGTTGGCCGCGTAGCCCTCGTAGATGATGGTCTGGTAGTCGACGGCGTCGGCGCCCACACCCGCACCGCGCTTGACGGCACGGTCGATCAAGTCTTTGGGAACAGAGGTCTTCTTCGCCTTCTGAATGGCGTCGACCAGGGTGGGGTTGCCCGTGAGGTCGGGGCCGCCGAGCTTTGCCGCGACCTCGATGTTCTTGATGAGCTTCGCAAACGACTTCGCACGACGTGAGTCAGTGACAGCCTTCTGGTGTTTGGTGGTGGCCCATTTGGAATGACCTGACATTGGTGTTCTCCTAAAAAATTCTCACCCAGTCTAAAACACTGGGAACACGGCCCGCAGTGAAAACGGTCAACTGTGAAATGCGGTGGCGAGAACGCGGTTGTAGAAACGGCGGTGAAAACGGTAGTCGTCGGTCATCTCGGGGTGAAACGACGTGCCGAGCAGGTTGCCCTGTTCGACCGCGATGACCCGGCCGTCGTCGAGGGCGGCGAGAATGGATGCCCTCTCCCCCACTTCTTCGACAACGGGAGCCCTGATGAACACGGCGTGCACGGCCGGGTCGCCGAGTTCGGGCACATCGATGTCGACCTCGAACGATTCGCGCTGATTGCCGAAGGCGTTGCGTCTGACGACGATGTCGAGGCCGCCGAAACTCTGCTGTCCGGCGATCGCATCACGAACAGTGTCGGCCAGCATGATGAGGCCGGCACAGGTGCCGTACACCGGGAGGCCAGCAGCGATGGCGGCTTTCAGCGGTTCGGCCAGCCCGAACATACGCGAGAGCTTGTCGATGACACTCGATTCGCCGCCGGGGATGACCAGCCCCGAGACCAAGGCTAGTTCGGAGGGCCGACGCACCGTGATGACGTCGGCTCCGAACGAGCTCAGAACCCGGGCGTGCTCCCGAAAGTCGCCCTGGAGCGCCAGCACACCGACCGGGCCAACACCGCGTGAAGCGTTACCAGCCACGCTCGGAGAGGCGGTGGGGAGCCGGCAGGTCGGAGACGTTGATACCGACCATGGCCTCACCGAGCCCGCGCGACGCCTCGGCAATGACCTTCGGGTCATCGTAGAACGTGGTGGCCTTCACGATGGCCGCCGCACGTGCTGCCGGGTCGCCCGACTTGAAGACACCCGAACCGACGAACACGCCGTCGGCGCCGAGCTGCATCATCATGGCCGCATCGGCCGGGGTGGCCACGCCACCGGCGGTGAACAGCACAACGGGGAGCTTGCCGGTCTGGGCGATCTCTGCGACCACGTCATACGGCGCCTGCAGCTCTTTTGCCGCGACGTAGAGCTCGTCGGGCGCCATCGCGCTGAGCGCCCGGATCTCGCCGAGGATCTTGCGGATGTGCTTGGTGGCCTCAGACACATCGCCGGTGCCGGCCTCGCCCTTCGAGCGGATCATGGCTGCGCCCTCGTTGATGCGGCGAAGCGCCTCACCGAGGTTGGTGGCACCACAGACGAACGGAACCGTGTAGTTCCACTTGTCGATGTGGTTGACGTAGTCGGCAGGGCTCAGCACCTCTGACTCGTCGATGTAGTCGACGTCGAGCGCCTGCAGAATCTGGGCCTCGACGAAGTGACCGATGCGGGCCTTCGCCATGACCGGAATCGACACGGCTTTCTGGATGCCCTCAATGAGGTCGGGGTCGCTCATGCGTGCCACCCCACCCTGTGACCGGATGTCGGCGGGAACGCGCTCGAGCGCCATCACGGCGACCGCGCCGGCGTCTTCGGCGATGCGGGCTTGATCGGCGTTCACCACATCCATGATGACACCGCCCTTCAGCATTTCTGCGAGACCGCGCTTGACGCGATTGCTGCCGACGGAAGACGAGGTGGAGGAGTCAGTCATAATGTTCCTATTCTAGCTTTGCTGCGCTGCAGGCCACGCCGCCGCGACAGAGGCGCGAACGTCTCCCAGAAGCTGCGGCAGGGCCTTTGTCTTGGCGATGATGGGGAAGAAGTTCGAATCGGTGGCCCAGCGCGGCACGATGTGCTGGTGCAGATGGTCGGCGATGCCGGCACCAGCGATGCGGCCCTGGTTCATGCCCAGGTTGAAGCCGTCACAATTCGAAACTTCCCGCAGAACCCGCATAGCGGTCTGCGTGAGCGAAGCAATCTCGGCCGTCTCTTCGGGTGTCGCCTGGTCGTAGAGCGGTACATGCCGATACGGGCATACGAGCAGGTGACCGCTGTTGTACGGAAACAGGTTGAGCAGCACGTACGCGTGCCGACCTCGCGCAACGATCAGCGAACTCTCATCGTCCATCGAGGGCGCAACGCAGAACGGGCACAGGTCTTCACCCGGCTGCTGGCCGTGCTGGATGTACACCATGCGGTGCGGAGTCCAGAGGCGCTGAAACTCGTCGGGCACGCCGGCGAGCCCGCGCGAACCCGAGATGTCGACACCCTCGAGCTCGTCAGCGCCGAAACCAGCATCGCCGAAACCTGCATCGCCGATGCCACCGCCGAACCCCTCACCGCCGAACCCCTCGCCTGCCCCGAACTGCTCGGCCATCAGATCTGGCCCACCGTGGTGACCTGCGCCTTTGTCTCGATCGACGCGATGATGCGGTCGACCGCGTCGTCGATGGCGACACCGTTCTCCTGCGTGCCGTCGCGGAAGCGGAAGCTCACGGTACCCGCGGTGCGGTCTTCGTCGCCGGCGATCAGCAGAAACGGCACCTTCTCTTTGGTGTGTGTGCGAATCTTCTTCTGCATACGATCGTCAGAGTAGTCGAGCTGCGCACGAACGCCCCGGGCCTTCAGCCGGTCGATGATGGGCTGCAGATAGTCGACGTACTGCTCGGCGATCGGGATGCCCACCACCTGTACCGGCGACAGCCACACCGGGAACGCGCCCGCGTAGTGCTCGGTCAGCACGGCGAAGAATCGTTCGATCGACCCGAACAGTGCCCGGTGGATCATCACCGGCCGGTGCTTCTCGCCGTCGGGGCCCGTGTACTCCAGCTCGAAACGCTCGGGCTGGTTGAAGTCGAGCTGAATCGTCGACATCTGCCACGTGCGGCCGAGAGCGTCGCGCGCCTGCACCGAGATCTTCGGGCCGTAGAAGGCCGCTCCCCCGGGGTCGGCGACGAGCTTCAGCCCCGATTCTTCGGCGACCTGGCGCAGCGTTTCGGTTGCCGACTCCCACAGATCGTCTGGCCCGAGAAACTTGGGGTTCGTGGCGTCGCGGGTTGACAGCTCGAGGTAGAAGTCGTCGAGTCCGTAGTCTTTCAGCAGGTCGAGCACGAACTTCAGGGTGGAGGTCAGCTCAGGCTTCACCTGCTCCTGCGTGGTGTAGATGTGTGCGTCGTCTTGCGTCATGCCGCGCACGCGGGTGAGGCCCTGCAGCGTGCCGCTCTTCTCGTAGCGGTACACCGAGCCGAACTCGAACAGGCGCATCGGCAGCTCGCGGTAGCTGCGGCCCCGAGCCCGGAAGATGAGGTTGTGGTACGGGCAGTTCATCGGCTTGAGGTAATAATCTTGCCCCTGCCTGGTGATGTTGCCCTCGGCGTCGCGCTCCTCGTCGAGGTGCATGGGCGGAAACATGCCGTCGGCGTACCACTGCAGGTGGCCGCTGGTCATGAACAGGTTCGCTTTGGTGATGTGCGGGGTGTTCACGAAGTCGTAGCCGGCCGCGGTGTGACGCTGACGGGAGTAGTTCTCGAGTTCCTGGCGAATGATTCCGCCCTTGGGGTGGAACACCGCGAGCCCCGACCCGATCTCTTCGGGAAACGAGAAGAGGTCGAGCTCTGCGCCCAGCCGACGGTGGTCGCGCTTCGCGGCCTCCTCCTGGCGGGCCTGGTAGGCGCGCAACTCGTCTTTGGTGGGCCACGCGGTGCCGTAGATGCGCTGAAGCTGCGGGTTCTTCTCCGACCCGCGCCAGTATGCGGCGGCGAGGCGGGTGAGCGCGAAGCCGTTGCCGATCATGCGCGTGTTCGGAAGGTGTGGGCCTCGGCAAAGGTCTTTCCAGACAGTTTCGCCGGTCTTCGGGTCGACGTTGTCGTAGATGGTCAGCTCGGTGCCGCCCACCTCGACCGACTCGTCTTCGGCAGCCGAGCCGCCCTTGATGCCGATCAGTTCGAGCTTGTACGGCTCGTCTGCCAGTTCGATGCGGGCTTCGTCGTCGGTCACGACACGGCGAACGAAGCGCTGGCCCGAGCGGATGATGCGCTCCATGGCCTTCTCGAGAACCTTGAGGTCGTCGGGGGTGAAGGCAGTGGTCACGTCGAAGTCGTAGTAGAAACCGTCGGTGACGGGCGGGCCGATGCCGAGCTTCGCCTCGGGGTTGATCGACTGCACGGCCTGCGCCATGACGTGGGTCGCCGAGTGACGCAGAATGTTCAGGCCGTCAGGCGAGTCGATGGTGACGGGCTCGACATAGTCGCCGGCCATAGCGGTCGCCGCGAGGTCGCGCAGCTCGCCGTTCACCTTCATGGCGACAATCGTTCGGTCGGAGAACAGTTCGAACCCGGTGTTGTTCTTCTCGATCTGAATGATGTCGCTCACGTGCCGTTGGCTCCCTGCCGTTGAATTCTGTGTGCCTACAACTTTAGCGCCGGTGTACCGTGCCGGTTTCCGTGCAGCGCGCTCACGGCCTGAGCCGCGAAGATAGACGCATGACCACAGTCTCCGGTGCTCCGGATGCCCGCGCTGCTGCCGCTCACACTGCAGCCCGCCCGACCGGCCTTTATCTACCCCCGCTCGCCCACCCCGTACGAACCATCGGGCAGCGCACCTTCGACTTCTCACGCCAGATCGCCGTCATGGCCATCGTGAACCGCACCCCTGACTCGTTCTACGACCGCGGGGCCACCTTCGCCCTCGATAAGGCGATCGAGGCAGGCATCTCGGCCGCGAACGAGGGCGCCGACTGGGTCGACGTGGGCGGCGTTCCCTTC
This sequence comes from Subtercola sp. RTI3, assembly GCF_035018625.1. Lineage (NCBI taxonomy): Bacteria > Bacillati > Actinomycetota > Actinomycetes > Micrococcales > Microbacteriaceae > Subtercola > Subtercola sp. RTI3. The sequence goes on from NZ_JASJXO010000014.1 coordinate 46,696, forward strand.
GCGCCGGGGCCCGAGCTGGCGATGGAAGCCGAGCGCGACCGGGTGATTCCGGTCATCGAGGGGCTCTCGGCGGCGAGCGATGTGGTGATCTCGGTCGACACTTTTCGTGCTGAGGTGGCGTCGGCGGCGATTCGGGCGGGGGCGTCGGTGATCAACGACACCACGGGCATCCGGGAGCCCCGCCTGGCCGACGTGGTGGCCGACAGCGAGGCGACACTCGTGATCACCCACAGCCTTGCCACACCCCGGCAGTCGCACCCGCGGCCGCAGTATGCCGATGTGGCGGGCGAGGTGGCCGAGTTTCTGCAGCGCCGGGTCGACTTCGCCCTCTCGCGCGGGGTGCGCGAAGACCGTATCGTGGTCGACCCCGGCCACGACCTGAACAAGAACACCCGGCAGACACTCGAGCTGACCCGGCGGCTGGGCGAGGTGGCGGCGCTCGGATTCCCGACGCTGGCCGCGGTGTCGAACAAAGACTTCGTGGGCGAGAGCCTCGGGCGCGACAAGCCCGATCGGCTCGAGGGGTCGCTGGCCGCGGCCACGGTGAGCGTCATGCTCGGAGCCCGCATCGTGCGCATGCACCAGGTGCGGGCATCGGTCGATGCCATGCGCATGGTCGAAGCTATTCTGGGCTGGCGGCAGCCGGTTTCTGCGGTGCACAATGTCTGAACTGCCGAGCGACATCACCCAGCTTCTGCCCGTGCGTTCGGTCGGGGTTCCGGATGCCCTGACCGACGCCGAGCTGCTGACGCTGTATTCGACGGCCGACCCCTCGCTGACGCTCGTGCGCGCCAACTTCGTCGCCAGCGTCGACGGATCGGCCACGGCGGCCGGGCTCTCAGGCCGGCTGGGCGCCCCGGCCGACAAGCGCGTATTCGACCTGCTGCGCCAGCTCGCCGACGTGGTGGTGGTCGGTGCGGGAACAGTGCGCGGTGAGGGCTACGGAGCCATGCTGCTGGGTGACGCTGCCGCCGCGTGGCGGGTTGCCCGGCACCGCCCGGCGCATCCTGTCTTCGCCGTCGTGAGCGCGAGCCTCAGCCTCGACCCGGCGAGTGACGTCTTCACGAAAGCCCCCGTACGGCCGCTGGTGCTCACTTCGTCGAGCGCTGACCCGGCGCGACGGCAGGCGCTCGAAGCCGTCGCCGACGTGGTCTCGTGCGGTGAGCAGAGAGTCGAGCCGTTACGACTGGTGGCCGAACTCAGGCGTCGCAGACTCACTCAGATTCACTGCGAGGGCGGCCCGAGCCTGCTTGGTGACCTCATCGCCGCCGACGTGCTCGACGAGCTCTGCCTCACGGTGAGCCCGACGCTTGAGGGCGGTGCAGGCCCGCGCATCACGCGGGCGCCGGCCGGGCCGCCCCTCGATCTGCGGGCTCTCACCCTCGACCACCTGCTGCTCTCGGGCAGCATGCTTCTGTCGAAGTATTCGCGCGCCCGCTGAGGTTCGGCGAAGTCAGGCCGCAGCGCCTCGACCATATGTGCCGGCACTCACGGAGCTCTGGAGCGTGAAAGCCGACTTCGGAACGTGCTTCTCGGTACTGGACTTCGAAGGCCGCCTGATTTCCGAAACGGTCTCGTCTTTCGAAACGATTGCCACCGTACTAGTGGCCAAGACGGACTGAGGTTGGCACGCCCGGTCGCGGGCGTTCAGGCTCGCGGCCGCTCGACCTCCGCGTTCGCCTCGGCCTCATGGATCATCTCTTTGAGCTCGTGCCACGAGCGGCGGAGAGCGGGGTGAAGGTCGAGCTTGTCGACATCATCGAGGGCGACCCACTGAAACTCGATCGATTCCCAGTTGAGCCGCGGCACAAACGCCCGCTTCAGTCGCGCCACGACAGTGGAATAGTGCCAGTAACCGAGATCGAACAAGTGCACCCGCCCGATCGTCACGTCGTCGGGTGACAACCCGCACTCCTCTTCGGCCTCCCGCATCGCCCCGTCGACGGCGGTCTCGAGGTGCTTCAGGGCGCCGCCCGGAGTGCTCCAGATACCACCGTGCTCTGTCGCGTCTGAGCGCTTCTGCAAGAGCACACCGAGGGTGGCATCGGCGACAAGGATGCCTGCAGCGCCGAACACGCCCCAGTGCCTAGAACCGTCAGGGCCGTAGACGAAGTCTTCGCCGTCTCTCATACTGAACGATTGCATTGGAGAACAGACGCTAGCAGCCTTTTCTGGGGGTGGGTGGCCTGGCGCCTGTGGATCACGGCCCGACTCGGGCGGAGGCGAGCTTTGATCGCGCGAGCACCAGCGTTTTCGCGCTGCTCCTCTCCTGCGGCACCGCCGCCAGCGCGAACTCGCTGATGGCTCCGTGGCGAAAGACGAGGCACTCGGTCGACCCGCCGAACTGGAAGTACCCCAGCTCGTCACCCTTGGCGAGGCGGTGACCGGCCTGAATGTCGGCGCCGATCCTGCACGAAGACACCTCGAGCATGCCCACCGCGATGAAGGCGACGGTGCCGATGACCGGGTTGTCAGCTTCGATCACAATGATGGCGCGAGTAGCGACGTGGGCGAGGTAGCCCTGCGAATTTCCCGGCTCAACTGCCTCCGGGCCTTCTGAGTCGGCTTCGGAGTAGTACGTACCGGGCTCGACGAATGCACGCACGACGGTGCCGGCCACGGGGCTGTGCCACCGATGGTAGTTCGTCGCGCTCAGGAAGCCCTGGTACACCGTGCCTCCCACGAACGCGTCGACTGAGCTGTCGCCCGCCAGCATCTCTTCAAGCGAGTAGGGCTGGCTCTTGATCCAGAACCGGTCGCGGCGCTGCACGTTCGTGCTGATCGCGTAGGGGGTTGATTCGCAGGCGCTGACGATGACCGACGGGTCATCGGGCGAGACCACGGGTCGCTCACCGGCCTTGAACCGGCGGGTGAAGAAGTCGTTCCACGAGGTGAACCCCCAGTAGGGGTCGGCGGGGTCATACTCGTACTGCTCCATTCCGACGGCCAGTTGGGCTTCAGCGCTCTTCCAGCCGGAGTCAGAGTCATTGAGAACGTAGCGCGAGTCGGGGCCGCTCAGAAACTCGCACCACACATCGAGGATCTTTTTCAGCATCGCATTGATGCGCGTATCGCGGTAGGCCGCGAAACCTGCCGGGGTTCCCATCGTCCAGTCGAGAATCGCGGTGAGGGGCGTCATGACCATCGTGTCGCGACCGAACTCAGGTGCGAGGGTGAGTACCTCGTTCATGAGCTTCAGCAGCTGATCGACGCTCGTCAGGTGCCGCTTCTTGTATGGCCTGGCCGTCGGCACCTGAGCGATCATCTCATTCATGTACAGGCGCACGACGGCATCGGTGTCGATCAACCGCTGAAATTCGACGATGACCGGGTGCAGCACGATGTCGTCGCCCAGGGCATCCACCCGCTCTGCGTGCCCGGCGAGCCACGATTCGAGATCGTCTTGGTTGGCAGGCAACCAGCCGGCCCGACGACGCACGTCTTTTTCAGCCGGTGCGCTCATGGTCTCTTCTCCTGACGTGTCATGACAGAAGCTTGCTCGCGTTGCCGCCGCCGCGGCATCCCTTGCCCGCAGGCCGACCCGCTGCTACAAGGGCGTCTCGCGGGCCAGCACGATCGTTCGGTCGCGGGGCAGCTCGATGAGGTCGAGCGGGTCGGGCGCGAGGCGGTCGAGCGCCAGGAACAGAACCTGGGCCCACCGAAACATTTTGCTGGTGTTGTTGAACCGGGGCACCGGCGTCGAGATGAAGAACGTCGCCCGGGAAGCAGCAAAGTCATCCAACGCGTTCTTGTCGACCGCGCGCGCCTCTGTGAGCAGTGTCGTCATGCGTGGATGCTCGCGGAAGCCCACCTTGGCCACCACCCGCACGATTCCGGAGGGGAACGTCTCGACCGTGATGCGCTTGTTCATACCGAGCGTGGTCGGCACATCGACCGTCGACCAGCTGAGCAGAATGGCGCGTTTCTGCAGAGCGTGGTTTCGAGTGACCATTGTTCGAAGTGCCACGGGCACGATGGTGGGGTTGCGCGTGATGAAGACCGCGTCACCCGAGACCCGGTACAGGTCTGCCTTGTGGCTGGCGATGAAACTCTGAAGCTCGTCGATCGGCATCTCACCGAGGCGACGGGCAGCGCGGATGCGCTGTTGGCCGGCCCACCACACCGTCATGATCGTGAACACAATTGCGCCGATGGCCAGCGGAAGCCACCCGCCAGAAGCCGCCTTCGGCAGGTTGGCCACCAGAAACGACACAGTGACGACAAGGATGCCGCTCGCAACGACGATTCTCACGGTGATGCGCCGCGAGTGCGCCCAGCTCCAGGCGATGTAGACGACAGTTGTGATCGAGATGGTGGTGGTGACGGCGATTCCGTACGCAGATGCGAGGGCGGCCGAGCCTTGGAAACCGATGGTGACCGAGAGAACGGCGACAGCGAGCAGTGCGTTGATCGCCGGAACGTAGATCTGGCCCTCACTCTTGGCCGAGGTGTGGATGACCCTCAGCGGCGGGAAGAACCCGAGCCGCCAGGCCTGGTGGATCACCGAATACGTTCCCGAGATGACAGCCTGCGAGGCGATGATCGTGGCGATCGTGGCGAGGATCACCATGGGAATCTGGCCCCAGCCGGGCACGAGGCCGAAGAAAGACGCTGCCGCGCGGTGCGGATCCCTGATCGCCAGGCTGGCCTGGCCCAAGTAGTTCAGTACGAGTGCAGGGAATACGACGAAGACCCATGCCTGAGTGATGGACTTTCGGCCGAAGTGCCCGAGGTCTGCGTACAGCGCTTCGGCTCCCGTGACAGCCAGAACGATCGCGCCGAGCGCGAGAAACGCCGTTCCCGGCTGTTCGGCGAAGAACATGATCACCCAGTGCGGAGAAAGAGCCTGAAGCACGGCCGGGTGCTGCAGGATCGACGCACCACCGGTGACGGCGAGGGTCACGAACCAGAGCAGCATGATAGGGCCGAAGAGACGCCCGATGGTTCGGGTACCGAACTGTTGAATCGCGAAGACGCCGACAAGGATCACAACGGCAATCGGCACCACGAGAGACGCGAGCTCCGGCTGAACGAGTTCGAGCCCCTCGACGGCCGACAACACGGAGATCGCCGGTGTGATGACGCTGTCACCGAGGAACATCGCCGCGCCGACCATCGCGACGACGGTGAAGACCGCGACAGTGCGCGCCTTGAGACTGCTACGACGCAAGAGACCGAACAGCGCGAGCAGCCCGCCCTCACCCCGGTTGTCGGCGCGCATCAGGAAGCGCACGTACAAGACGGTAACGATCAGTGCGAGGGCGTACAGGATGGTCGCTGTAGAACCGTAGATGTAGTCGGTGGTCGGCCCGGCAGTGCCAGAACTGCCGACGCCGAAAGTTGTGGATGCGGCGTACAGCGGGCTGGTGCCGATGTCGCCGAACACCACACCCATTGCGGCGATGACGGGCCCCGCCGCCAACGCGGGTTTGCGGGCGTTGAACTTACCGAACGTCACTTGCGATCCTCCAGGCCGACACGAACACCAGCGCAGCTTATCCTCCTGGGCGGGCACTCCAGCGCCGAACGCCTCGATGGCGTGAGGGGGCAATCGCAGTCTGCATCTGCAGCCCGTTCAGAGGTACGGTTGAGGATGCCCGTTTCGCCAGAAGTATCGACTCAGCTCCAGCGGAGGTAGTTCAGCTCTGATGGCCCAAAGTTTCGTAGTGACAGCGAATGCGCTGACTCTGACGGAAGCGCATGAGTCGGCACTTTCCGGCCCGTTTCTGCGGTTTCTCGACATAGATGGTGCGGCTGTCTCGACCATCGGCGCCGTGCTCGGCTCTGAGACGATCTCGGCGAGTGATGCGCTGGCTGCCCGACTCGACGAGATTCAGTTCGACCTGGGCGAGGGTCCCTGCTGGGATGCGCTCAGCACCGCGAACCCTGTGCTCGAGCCTGACTGGATCCATCACGAGCGCTCATGGCCTGGGTTCGAGGCCGCTCTCGGCGTCAGCAGCGTCGGTGCGCTGTTCGCGTTTCCTCTCATGATCGGGCCGCTTCGGCTGGGAGCCATCGATCTGTACACGGTTCGCCCCAAGATGCTGAGTGACGAGCAGGTCTCGCAGACGCAGTTGCTGGCAAAAATCGTCAGTCGAATGGTGCTCAGGCGCGCATTGCGGCTGAGTGAAGACGAGTGGGTCGACCCACCCGACACAAAGTATTCCCGACGGGTTGTTCATCAGGCAACGGGTGTCGTTCTTGCGCAGCTTCGCATTGCACCCGATGACGCACTTCTCCTCATCAAAGGGCACGCTTTCTCCGCTGGTCGCAGCGTGATCGACATCTCGACCAGCATCGTCGACGGGCGGCTGAAGATTACGAACGACCTCATTGAGACGAAGGACTCAGATTGACGAACACGACGAGAGAGAATCTTCTCTTCGAAACTTTCACGACGGTTTCTGACACGTTGGTCGACGAATACGATGTCGTCGAACTGCTGCAGACCCTCGTCGACAGCTGCACCGAGATCTTCGACATCGCCGCCGCGGGTATTCTGCTCGCTGACAAAGACGGCAGCTTAGAACTGATCGCATCGACAAGCGAGGCGAGCCGACTGGTCGAACTGATGCAGCTCTCTGCCGTCGCTGGGCCGTGCATCGAATGCTTCGCGACCGGCCAGACCGTGTCGGTTCCCGATATCGGTGCCAGTCCAGACGAGTGGAGCGAGTTTCGCGACAGCGCACTCGATCAGGGCTTCTCCTCACTGCTCGGCATTCCGCTCCGGCTTCGCGACGAAGTCATCGGCGCGCTGAACCTCATGCGGGTTGAGACCGGCGAACTTGCCGAAAGAGACGTGCGCGCAGCCACGGCCCTCGCGAACGTGGCGACGATCGGCATTCTGCAGGAACGAAACGTACGAGAAGTCGGCCTCGTGAGCGCGCAACTCGAATACGCTCTGAGCTCGAGGGTGATCATCGAGCAGGCAAAGGGTGTTCTGTCACACACGCACACGATTTCGACTGATGAAGCCTTCAACCGCCTGCGCGGCTACGCTCGCGGTCACCACCTGAAATTGGCTGACGTGGCCCATCAGGTCGTGGCGCTCGAACTGCACGTCTGACGCCACCGCCTGCATGCCGTCATGGGGGTAGACCCAGCAGCGTTGCCTGTTCTACCCTTCTACTACCCGTTAGTCGCGCGCGCACCAAGACCCTGTCTGTTCTTGACCCGGCGGATTTCGACGGGGAGACCGTGCCTGAAACTGGTGCATCGTGGTACGGCCCACGCGTGGCGGCTTTCTGGTCGCGGGTACTGGGCGACCGTTCGTCGACAACGGAGCGCCGAACGCCCAGCGGGCGCAATCGCTCAGGCGAGTGGCTGTCGGCCTCTGCGGGGCACGCCCCAGACAACGATGAAGTCGAGACAGAGCATCCGGAAGGCGAACGGTGGTTCACCGCCATTCTCGAGTACCCGGGGCAACAGCGGCCGTTCGTACTGCACGAAGTTCAGTTCTTCGGCAGCGCGCCTCCCGAGGAGATCAGCCGGCTATGCGAAGTCGACAGCACTACCGAGTTCTTTGTGCTCATCGACGCCCGGGCCTGGCCCACGGTCGCTCGGTACGCTCGCGATTTCACACGCCCCGCTTCGGGCCATCAGTAGGCTGGCCGGGTGAGCGCCCCACGCGCTGGTCGTCGTCGTTGCCGGGGGTCTGCGTACCTGCTTCGAATTCGGCGATGACGGCAGCGCGAATCTCTTTCGTGAGCGCGTGAATGAGCTTGGTCACATCAGTGTTCTCGACCAGCATCTGCTCTGTGGTCGAGTAGTCCCGGTCGGCCTTCGCCTGCTGGAACGCCGCCTGGCGGTTCTGGCCGATCATCACGAAGGTCGACAGGAAGATCGCCTCGAGCGACACGATCAGGGTCAGTGTCGGCCACGGGCTTGCCTCGAAGAACAGCATCCACGCTGCGAACAGCACGACGTGCAGATAGACGAAGTTCATCGAGCCGGCAAACGCCGTAATGGCGTCGGCGATACGGAGCTGGATGCTCGCGGCCCTGATCTCCGCCTGGTGAAGCACGGCCGGGTGCGTCGTCTGCGGGTTGCTGTCTTCGACGATCTTCGACGGCCGAAGGCTCCGGCGGCGACGCGCGGTGGGCTGTGGCGGGGCGGTGGTTGTGGGCATACGGCGTCATTCTCCTTGGTGGCGGCCATGGTGGCTTCTCCTGCACGGCCATCTTGAAATGTACTGCGTCAGCGCCCGCGCCAGGGGCGATTTCAGGTGAGAGAAAAATCAGAGAGACCGGCCTCATCGCGAGTCGGCAGAAGGGGCAACGCTTCGCACGAGGCGGTCGGCGATGAGGGCGTCAGAGGCGGCCCAGAGTCGCGCCGCTTCTGCCGGATCGAGGGCGTAGTCAGCGAAGCCGCGTCGCACTCCTGGTACGAGCGCGACTGCTTCGTTGCAGTCTTCGAAGTAGCGACCGCCGATGCCGTCGAGGAGGGGCGACGACGCGAGAAAGACCGTCGTCGCAGCGCCCTGCTCGATGGTCTTCATCGAGACACCGGTGCTGCTGGCAATGCCGGGGGCAACAGAGGGGGGTGTGCTCGGGAGGTGCCGCATCAGACCTGTGGTCGGGATGCGGCCGGGGTTGAGGGCATTCGCGGTGATTCCGTCTGCGGCCCACCGTTTGCTGGCTTCGACTGCGAAAAGGATGTTTGCGGTCTTCGATTGCCCGTACGCGGCCCACTCGTTGTATGGGCGGCGTTCGAACATGAGGTCGTCGAAGTCGATCTTGCCGTCGATGTGCCCGACGGAACTCACCGACACGACTCGGGCGTTGCCGGCCGCAGCGAGGCCACGGTGAAGGCCCGACGCGAGGGCGAAGTGGCCGAGGTGGTTCGTGGCGAACTGCATCTCCCATCTGTCAGCGCTCTGCCGGAGTTCGGGCAAGGCCATCACACCGGCATTGTTGACCAGAATGTCGAGCGGCCCCACCCAGCCCGCCACGAAACGGCTGACAGAATGCTGGTCAGACAAGTCGAGCTCGCGCACCTCGACCTGGGTGCCGGTGCTGGCGCTTACCGAGTCGGCCACCGCCCGTGCCGCTTCGACATTCCTCACCGCCAGAGTCACGAGTGCCCCCGCAGAGGCGAGAGCTCGGGAAGTTTCTCTGCCGAGCCCTGACGAACCGCCGGTGACGATGACTCGCTTGCCCGTCAGGTCGATTCCTGCGATCACGTCAGAGGCAGTCGATTCTGCGCCGAACGGTGTGATGATGCGATCTGTCATGACTCCCCCACGTTGTGCCTGTCGTTCTCCACGGTCGAACTGACCGCTGTGAGCTATCGTCGCACTCTCACCGGCACAGCCCGGTCTAAAATTCGAGAGTGAGCTATATCGTCGACGACACCCGTGACCGAATCGACATCGACGTGGTCTGGGGCGCACTGCGCGAGGCATACTGGGGCAAATGGCGAAGCCGCGACGACGTCGCCACTCAGATTCGGCAGGCGTGGCGAGTGATCGGTGCCTACGACGAGCAAACCGGTGAGCAAGTCGGCTTCGCACGCGCCGTCTCAGATGGCCTCGGCTTCGCATATCTCGCCGATGTCATCGTGCTCGAGCAGCACCGCTCACACGGCCTGGGCAAGCGAATCGTCAAGGCCATGATCGACGATGGCCCCGGGGCGAGCTTTCGGTGGACCCTGTTCACCAGCAACGCCCACGGCCTCTATGAGCAGTTCGGATTCGCAGCGCCCGGGCCAACTGCCCTCGTTCGCCCGGCGGCCGCGCTCCCCGCGCACCCGACGCAGTCGGCACTGCTCGCCTGAGTCGCCGGCTGGCGTCGGCTGAACCCGCAAGGGGCGGTCCGCGCCGGATGTCTGGTCAGCTAGCATTTCGGGATGACGCACCCGACTCCAATCGAAGACGTGACGATCGGCGGCGACGTCATTCGTCTCGGGCAGTTCCTCAAGTTCGCAGGGTTTCTCGACTCGGGTGGTCAGGTGAAAGACGCCATTGCCGAGGGCCATGTGATGGTGAACGGGGAAGTCGATCTCCGCCGCGGGCGGCAGCTGCAGCTCGGCGACATCGTCACGTTGGAGGGGCGCAGGGTGCGCGTCTGCCCCTGACCATATGATCAGTGGCATGGCCATTCCCGACATGCGCAACAACGAGACCGGGCTGATTGGCGATTGTGAAGTTCTGGCTCGTCATTCAGAGCTGAGAGATTGGGCCGGGCCCGCATGACAGGCCAATGCCCAAGGCGTCTCCGAAGCCGTGCTCGAAGGCGTCAGCCGGGCCCGACAGCAGTTCATTCATTCGATGACAACTGAGGCGGGGCTCCGATGATGTTCTCTGCGGGTGAGTGGGTCAGAAACCATTTCTTTCTCGCCTGCCTCGGCTTCGTCGCACTTCTTCTGGTGGGCATCTCCGTCAGTTCGGTTTTCGCCACGCACTCGGGTAATTCGTGGAATCAGCAGTTCCTCTCCTCGGTGCGCAGTGGGTCGAACGGCGAAGACGCGGGCCGAACTGACGCCGACCTCATTGCTCTCGGCAATTCCGGATGCACAGAACTGAAGTCTGGGCGCGCCACGCTGTCGTCCCTGACGAACGAACTCATCGCCAAGGGCTACGGAGCCGACCTGTCGAACGCCGTAGTGGAGGCGGCCGAGCACCAGTTCTGCCCGCGCTGGACGGGCAGGTGACCACTCTTCCGCGACGGAGTGCGCCGCCCCGCCCGCCGCCCAGCTAGCCTTGATTCATGGATCTTCAGCTCAGTGGTCGAGTGGTGCTCGTCGTCGGCGGTGCCGGGTACATCGGCGCAGCGATTGTGGCGCGGGCGCGCGAAGAGCAGGCCGTGGTCGTAGTGGCGTCGCGCCGCGCGGTTGACGGCATTGTGATGGATGCCCGTGACGACGAGTCGGTGGCCGCGGGCGTCAAAGCCGTGATCGAGCAGCACGGCCGGCTCGACGCCGTTGTGGTGACGGCCGCCCCCAGCGCCCGTACACTCGACGCGTCGAAGAACGGTGACCCCGGGCAGGTGGCTGAGGCGTTCGATGCGAAAGCGATCGCGTTTCTGAGGGTCGCGAACGCCGTGGCGCCGGTGATGCGAGCGGCCGGGTACGGCCGCATCGTGGGCATCAGCGGCCAGAACGCCTTCGTCACGGGCAACATGGCGGGATCGATTCGCAACGCAGCGCTGATCATCGCGGCGAAGAACCTGGCAGACGACCTCGCCGGCACCGGTGTGAGCGTCACGACGGTGAGCCCCGGCGTGGTGGCCGACAATCCGGCGACGGCGGTCGAGCCGGGTGCGGCCGGGCAGTCGTCTCCCGCCCAGATCGCCGACCTGGTTACGTTTCTGGTTTCACCGCGCGCCGCGGTCTCGGGTGAATCGATCGCAGTGGGGCATCGGGTTCGCGGGGCGATCAGCTTCTAGCCAGAGATATCGAACGGCGCGCTCGTCGTCGCGGCGCACGCGCAGCGCGTTCACTAATTCTCGTCGGTCGCCGGCTCGATCCGGCTTAAACAGATATGGCCCCGAACGAATTCAGGGCCATATCTTCAGTGGGCGGTACTGGGATCGAACCAGGACGAGAATTTCAGAGTGAACGCAGCGCGTTCACTAATTCTCGTCGGTCGCCGGCTCGATCCGGCTTAAACAGATATGGCCCCGAACGAATTCAGGACCATATCATCAGTGGGCGGTACTGGGATCGAACCAGCGACCTCTTCCGTGTCAGGGAAGCGCGCTACCGCTGCGCCAACCGCCCATTGCTTTGTGTTGTTCTTCTTGTACGGTTCTTCTTGTACGGTTTTATTTGTCTTGAGCGAGGTGGCGACGGGATTTGAACCCGTGTGGACGGCTTTGCAGGCCGCTGCCTCGCCTCTCGGCCACGCCACCATTTAGAGCGTTGCCCCAAAGGTACTACTACACTCGAGCGGATGACGAGATTCGAACTCGCGACCCCAACCTTGGCAAGGTTGTGCGCTACCACTGCGCCACATCCGCAAAACTGCTGCTGTTTTTCTTTTTTGCTCGCATTCCTGCGTGCTTGGAAGACTCTACCTGAACCCCGATCACAAAACCAAACCGAGCGGATCGCGTGTCGTAATGAACCGGTCTGACCGGCCGGTCGAAGCGCTGGTGTGATTCGGCCGCCCAGTTTCGAGTAGTATCGATTCGCACGAGTTTGAACGTGAACTCGGGCGATTGGCGCAGTTGGTAGCGCGCTTCGTTCACACCGAAGAGGTCATCGGTTCGAGTCCGGTATCGCCCACACAGGCATTGTGTGACACAGGCAGTTTGCAACACAGGCAGTTTGCAACGCAGGCAGTTTGCAACACAGGCAGCTTGCAACACAGGTTCTGCGAGGTTTCGTGGGAAGCATGTCATGAGGTTCAACGAACTCGTCGCCAGGCCCGAGCTGGGCATCCAAGTCATCGTCGCCGCTGAGAACGCGTCAGAACGCATGGTATCCGGGGCGTACATCACCGATCTGCCCGATCCGTCACGCTTTCTGACTCAGGATGATCTGGTGCTCACGAGTGGGTTGTGGAGCCAGCGCCCGGGAGGTTCCCGTCAGTTTCTGGGCGCCCTCGCCTCGCAGAAGGTGTCGGCGGTCGTTATCGGTCTCATCGAGATCGGGCAGCTACCCCCCGAGGTGATCGACCTCTGCCGGGAACTCGGCCTGACCCTCGCGACGCTGGCCGAGAAGGTGTCGTTCAAATCGGTGAGCGACGCCATCGAGCAGGGTCAGCAGGGCTCCCCCGGTGCAGTCGCCGCACGGCAGGCCGAACTCGCGAGCAGCCTGGCCGACGTTCTGGCGCGCGGCGACGGAGCCCGAGCCGCCCTTAGAGTGTTCGCCGATCGTTTCGCCGAACAGTTCGCCGTGTCGGCGTGGGTCATCGACGATCGAGGAACCCCGATTGCCGCGGTGGGCTGCTCCCCCAGCCGTGCGCATATCGCCGGTGTCTGGAACCATGCACTGGAGGGTGGCACGTCACGCGTGACCTCCGTGACGACGGCGGGGGTCACCTCGTCGATCTGGCCGCTGGTGGCCTCGCAGAACCGCCCCGCCGGTTCGCTGGTGTTCGACGGCGACTACCGCGAGTTGCCCGCAGAGGTTCGCGGCGGGTTCGACACCCTGGTGGGTGCGCTCCGCGTGGAATTCGAGTTCTCGCTTCGCTGGCGGGATGCCCGGCGCAGCAGGGTCAGCGAGCTCGTACAGTTGCTCGTCGATGACGCCGTCTCGCCCACTGAGCTGGCGACACGGCTGCGGCTCGAGGGGCTCGACCCACAGTTGCCTACGAGTGTGGTGGTGGGTGAGGTTCACGGCCACGGGTTTCCGGCCGAGGCGGCGCTCGAGGTGATGAACCGGCTGTTCTCGTCGCAGACCACGCAGGTGATCGGGTGTGTTCTCGCCGATCAGCCGGTGCTGCTCGTCAACGGCGAGGGAGCCACGACCGCGGGCGAGCCCAGCCGGTTCGACGCGGCCGTGCGGGCACTGGCTGAAACGTACCTGCCGCTGCTCGCCGGTCGCCAGCTGCGGGTGGGCCTCAGCGACGCGATGGCCGGGGTGAGCGCCCTGGGGGCGGGTTACGCTGTGGCGCGGGAGCGCTTGTCGGGGGTCACGGGTGACGAAGCGGTGCTGCTCGGCACGGCATCGAGCATCCAGAGCCATCGGGCCCTTCTGGGCATGCTCGGCGAACGCACGCGCACGTCGTTCGGTGCCCTGGTACTGCGGCCGTTGGTCGAGTACGACGCCAAACACGGCGCGGCGTTCGTCGAGACGTTGCGCGTCTTTCTGAACACGGGCGGCGCCTGGCAGGAGGCGGCCCGGTCGCTGCACCTTCACCCCAATACCCTGCGCTATCGCATCGCGCGAATCGAAGAGCTGACGGGGCGCGATGTGAGCTCGATGGATGACCGGGTCGACCTCTACCTGGCCCTGGCCTGCCTTTCGACCTGAGCTCAGGGGCCCGGCCTGAACACGAGATTCTCGAGTCCGAAGGCCTGCTCGTCGGCCACACGAACCATCGTGGGAGCCAACACCTCGTCGATGACCAGCTCAGCCGTGTAGTGCGTGACGGCGCCGAGCAGGTGCCCGGCGTAGGCCAGTCCGCCCTCGTCTTTGACGCCGAGGGCCACGTGCAGATGTACGCGGGGTTCGCCGGCGTCGGCGTTCCAGACGATCGAACCGCTGCCGGTGCCCTCGGTGTACGCGACGGTCACTTCGGCGCCGAGGGGAGGCTCGGGATCGGTGGCCGGATTCGTAGTGGCAATGAGGCGAGCCGAGCGAAACGCGCCCAGAAACATCGCAATGTAGCCCTGCCTGATGCGGTGCAGGATGCACGCGTCGACGATCGACCGAATCACGTCGTCGCCCGGCTGCAGCACGACCGCCACGCGACGGCCGCAGACCAGCTCAGCGCTGAGCACGGGTGCTGGGGGTCGTGCTGACGGCTACGGCTGTGGTGACGGCTACGGCTGTGGTGACGGCTACGGCTGTGGTGACGGCTGCCGGGAAGAGAAGCATCACGTGGCGTCGGGCTGCGTGGGGAGAGGGCGGCATGGCGGTTTTCCTTGACTGTCGGCGGATCGCGTCGCTCACGCGATCTGTTCCTCCTAAGCAGAGCACGCGGGTGCGCCTGGTCTCTTCGGAGCATCGCCCGAGATGTCGACGTCGTCGCCCGCTGGCGTTTGGTGGATTCGACAGGCCACAGCGGAACGCCGCGCAGGGCAGGGCGATACCGTTGTTCGTGTGAATCCTGTGACTGATCTGCCTGATGTGTGGCCGACGACCGGCTGGCCGACGACCGCGTGGCCCCCGGCCGCCGTGAGAACCGCGATGGGCGGCGATCTGCCACGCATGGTGCTGAAGAATTCGGCGCTGGTACACAATGTCGACCTGATGAGCCGGTTCTGCGCCGAGGCGGGCGTCGAACTCGCGCCTCACGCGAAGACGCATCTCTCAGAGGAATTGTGTCGGCGTCAGCTCGCGGCGGGAGCATGGGCGATGACTGCGGCGACCACGGCGCAGGTGCGCCAGCTCGTGACGTTCGGTGTGCCGCGTATCCTGCACGCCAACGTGCTGGTCGACAGCGCCGCGATCGAGTTCGTGGCAGAGACATTTCTAGCAGAGCATCCGGTAGCAGAGTACCTCTGCTACATCGACTCGGTCGAGGGTGCTGAGTTGCTCGAACGCGAACTCGGACGGCTGCAGCCCGCCCGGCGGCTGAGGGTGCTGCTCGAGGTGGGGTTCACGGGCGGCCGCACCGGAACCCGCAGCGCGGCAGATGCGCTCGCCCTCGGCCGCCGCGTGGCGAAGTCGGGTCTGCTCGAACTCGCGGGCGTGGCCGGGTTCGAGGGACTGATTCCACTGGCGGGTGGAGCGTTTCCGCCCGGCGCCCGGGAACTGCTGGTGGCGATGCGCGAACTGGTGGTCACGCTTCACGACGAGGGTCTCTTCATGTGCATCCCGATTGTCACGGCCGGAGGCAGCTCGTACTTCGACCTTGTGGTGACCGAGCTCGGGCCCGGCGCGGTCGACTTCGAGACCATCTGCGTTCTGCGCAGTGGCTGCTACATCACCCACGACCACGGCGTCTACGAACGAACCTCGCCCTTCGGCCTGGCGCGCGACGACAACCCCGCAACCCGCTTCGAGCCGGCCTTCGAACTGTGGGCGAGTGTGCTCTCAGAACCCGAGCCCGGGCTCGTGATCGTGGGGTTCGGGCGCCGCGAAGCCCCCACTGACGACCGGCTTCCCGTGCTGCTGGGGGTACTGGATGCCCTCTCCCCCGATGCCACCACCGAAACCACCACTGCTACCACCACCGACACCACCAGCTGGGTCATCACCGGCGTCAACGACCACCACGCCTTCCTGCGCGTTCCCACCGAGACCCGACTCTCCCCCGGTACCGTTCTGCGGTTCGGAATCAGCCACCCGTGCGGCGCGTTCGACCGCTGGCGCACTATCGCTCTGCTCGACGACGACGGCTGCACCATCGGCGCCATCACGCCGGCACTGTAGCCGTTTCGGCTTATGCTGGGCGCATGACGTCGAGTATCAACGCCCGGGGCCTGCGGTGACGGGCGTTTTTCCGAGCATCCCGACACCTCGGCGAACGACCGACGAAGAAGACCGGGTGCGCGCCGGAGTGCTTCGCTACGTTCGGGAGGCCGCCGAGCGCCACGCCCCGCTGCCCGGCGAAATGGAGTTGAGCGTCACGCTGGGCTGTTCGCGCCAGCAGTTGCGGCACTCTCTGCTCGAGCTCGAACGAAGTGGGGTGTTGCGCCGCCGCCAGGGCGCCGCGACGACGGTCGACCCCATGGCGCTGCGCATGAGCGTGCGCATGGAGGAGCAGTTCGAACACGCAGAACTGCTCAGCCGCATGGGCTACACAGGCACGGTCGAGGTCGTCTCGACGGCTATCGAGGCGCTGCCGAAAGCGATCGCGGCCCTGCTCGAGACGGGGGTCAGTACCCAGTGCAGCTTCACGGTGAAGCGCTGGTTCGCCGATGGTGTGCCTGCAATGGTCGCCGAAGACCGCCTCGCGCTGCCGACCGGATTCGACGGCGAAGTTCAGCCCTCGGTGTTCGCTGCGGCGGCGGCGCTGTGGGGCGAGCCTGTCATCTGGGAGATCGCGACGCCGGGTGTGGTGGCTCTGGATGCCCGCATGAGCGCTCTTCTCGACCTGCCTCTCGGCTCCCCCGTTCTGACCCTCGAGCAGATCGGCGTGAGCGCAAGCGGACGCCGTCTCTTCCACACCCTCGAGTACCACCGCCCGGGCCTCGTGAGCTACTCGTTGGTGCGAACCGTGCGGCCGCCCTGGAGCACGGTCTGACCCGACGGTCTTCGCTGGGCCAACTTGTTTACAAGTTCGTCATCTGCTCGCAAAACAGGGCGTGAACCCCGAGCGCAGGATAGAAGGGTGACCCTCCCCTTTCATCTCGGATTCTTCACCTCATTCGCCCCCGACGAGTGGAACGGCCCGCTGTCGTCGGGTGGCGGAGCCTTCGCCGACGGCCGTTTCTACATCGACATCGCACGCGACCTCGAGCGCGCCTGCTTCGACTTCATCCTCTTCGAAGACTCGCTTGCCATTCCGGATGCCTTCGGCGGGTCGACCGACGAGTACCTCCGCGAAGCGCTCGTCGCCCCGAAACACGACCCCGTGCCGCTGTCGGTGGCCGTGGGGGCGAACACCACCCGCATCGGGGTCGCCGCGACCATGTCGACCACGTACTACGCCCCGTTCACGCTGGCGCGGGTGTCATCGACCGTCGACAGTCTGCTCGGCGGGCGTTTCGGCTGGAACATGGTGACCACGAGCGGAGACGCCGTGGCGGCCAACTTCGGCAGCAAACCATTGCCTCCGCACGACGAACGGTACGACCGTGCCGACGAGTTCGTGGCGGCCGCTTCGGCGCTCTGGAACTCGTGGGAGCCAGACGCTGTGATACTCGACCACGAGAGCGGCGTCTATGCCGACCCTTCGAAAGTGCATCCGGTTGACTTCAAGGGCAGATGGCACCAGACCAAGGGGCCGCTGAACACGGTGCGCTCGCCGCAGGGCCGCCCGGTGTTCATTCAGGCCGGCGCGTCAGACCGCGGCCGCCAGTTTGCTGCTGATCACGCCGAAGTGGTGGTGGCCACCGCCCGCGGAATCGAGGGGATGAAGGCCTACCGCACCGACATTCGCCGCCGTATGGAGCTCGCGGGCCGCGACCCCGACAGCTGCAAAGTGCTCTTTCTGGTGACGCCGATCGTCGGTCGAACCGACGAAGAGGCACAGGCGGCGTACACGGCCTTCATGCAGACCCACCGCTTTCAGATCGACGTGCTCGCGCGGCTCTCGGCGTACACCGGGCACGACCTGTCGGTGTACGACCTCGACGAACCCCTGCCGGTGATCGAGACCGAGGGCAGTGCGGGGCTGCTCGCCCGGCTCGCCCAGTGGGGCACGGGCAAAACGCTGCGGCAGTGCGTGATCGAGATGGGGTTTGCGTCGGACTGCATCGACCTGGTGGGCACCGCCGACACCATCGCCGACACCATGGTGGCTGCCATCGACGAGATCGGCGGTGACGGATTCCTTTTCGGCGCCCCCGGTTTTCAGCCGAGCCGCGCGCACATCGCGGGGTTGACCGAAGCGTTGGTACCGGCATTGCAGCGGAGGGGCGTCGTGCGAACGTCGTACGAGTTCCCGACTTTTCGCGAGAACCTGCTGGCGTTCTGACGTGCGCCCGAAACCTCCCGAAACGTGCCCGAAACGACTTCGCCTCTCGCACCGGAGCACCCCCGGCAGCCGCTCGGCCTTTGGTGCGATTCTCCATTGTGTCGCTACATTTCAACTTGTTGACTAGATGAATCTGGCAGCCGTTATCGTCGGATTGTTCGAGTTCTCACAGCTGCGTGAGCAGTGCACATAACCCGCACAAAACCCGCACACCGCGCACTCCGCAGCACGACCCGCTCGCACACACCCCGCCCGCATCCATCAGAAGCCACAGAGGACACACCGTGAAACTTTCCCGCACCGGTCGACTCGCGTCGATCGCCGCACTCGGCGTCGCCGCCGCCATTGCTCTCTCCGCCTGCTCGAGTGGCGCCTCGACCTCGCCCAGCACCTCGGGTGCCGCCGCCAGCTACGGCGACATCGACATTCAGCTCTCCTACCTGAAGAACACCGAGTTCGCCGGTGAGTTCTTCGCCGACAAGAACGGCTACTTCACCTCTGCCGGCTTCAACTCGGTGAGCCTGACGGCCGGTGGCTCGTCGGCCGTGTCGGCCGAAGCCCAGGTCGCGACCGGCAAGTCGCTGATCGGAATCAGCTCGCCGCTCATCACGGCGCCCGCCGTGGTCAAGGGTGCGGCGATCAAGATCATCGCCGCCGACTACCAGAAGAACCCGTTCAACGTGGTGTCGCTGGCCAGCTCACCGCTGACGACGGCCGCCTCGCTGAAAGGCAAGACCATCGCGGTCTCCGACTTCAACACGCTCGCGTGGCAGGCCTTCCTGGCGGCGAACAACCTGACCAGCGACGACGTCAAGACGGTGCCGCAGACCAACGGCCCCGACCAGCTCGCCAGCGGCCAGGTCGACGGATACAACGGGTACACGACCTCGTTCACCGGTACCGTCGGCACAGCCAAGACCCCGTCCGTTCAGTTCTTGCTGGCCGACCAGGGCTTGCCGCTCGTCGGCGAGACCCTCGTGGCGTCGCAAGACACCATCGACAACCACCGCGACGAGCTCAAGGCGGCACTGAAAGCCATCATCAAGGGCTGGAAAGACGCCGTGGCAGACCCCGCCACCGCAACGAAGATCACGGTCGAGACCTACGGAAAAGACCAGAACTTCAACTACGACTCGCAGCTCGCGGCGATCACGATTCAGAACACCCTGATGGTGACCGACGACACCAAGGCCAACGGTCTGCTCACGATCACGCCGGCCCTGGTCGACCAGTCGATCACCGCTTTGAAGCTGGCGAAGATCGACATCACCGCTGACCAGCTGTTCGACACGTCGGTCATCAACGACGTCTACAAGGAGAACCCGGATCTCAAATGATGATGGAGACAACGCCCACAACCGTGTCGGCTGACGCCATCGGTGTCGCCGTAACCGACCTGTCGAAGACATTTCGGCTCGGCCGCAGAAGCGTCACCGCGCTCGACGGCATCAACCTGACGACACCGCGTGGGTCGTTTGTCTCTCTTCTCGGGCCGTCAGGATGCGGAAAATCGACGATTCTCCGCATCCTGGCTGGCCTTGAGACCCCCTCAGAGGGCACCGCGAGCGTGAACGGCGAGGTGGCACGCCGCGGCCGCAGTCGCGAACGCGGAAACCTCGGCATCGCCTTTCAGGATTCGGCGCTGCTGCCATGGCGCTCGGTTCGCACGAACATCCGTCTCCCCCTCGAAATCATCGGCAGACGCGATGACACGGCTGTGCAGGAGCTCATCGACCTGGTCGGGCTCACCGGCTTCGAGAACGCCCGGCCCTCGCAGCTCTCCGGCGGGATGCGCCAGCGCGTCTCCATCGCCCGGTCACTGGTGGTGCGCCCCGACTTCCTGCTGCTCGACGAACCGTTCGGTGCGCTCGACGACATGACCCGCCAGCGCCTCAACCTCGAGTTGCAACGCATCTGGAGCGAGCGGCCCGTCACCACCCTGATGGTGACCCACGGCATCGCCGAGGCCGTGTTGCTGTCAGACTACGTCGCCGTGATGTCGGCTCGCCCGGGCCGCATCGTCGAGATGGTGCCCATCAACCTGCCGCGCCCGCGTTCGGCCGACACGCTTCGAAGCCCCGAGTTCCACGAGATCGTCGACCACCTCAGCGAGCTGCTGTTCGACGCCCATGCGCCGCGCGGCACCGGCATCACCGGCACCGCAGAGGCCTCGGCGTGAGTCGCGAAACCAGCCCCGCCCTGGTGCGGGCGCTGGCCCGGCCGTGGCTCGGCGGCACGGTGGGTATCGTGCTGCTGCTGCTCATCTGGACACTGTTCTCGACCGTGTTGCCCAGCAGTTCGATCATCCCGACCCCGTGGGTCACGGCCGACAGTGTCTTTCGCGACTTCGGCTCGTTCTACCTGCCGAACCTGCGCTCGACCCTCGAACGTGCCGGCTGGGGATACCTCTGGGGCAACCTGGCCGGGCTGCTGGTCGCTTCGATCGTGTTGATCATTCCGAAGCTCGAAGAGGTCGTCACGCAGCTGGGTGTCGTGAGCCAGTGCCTGCCCATCACTGCGGTGGGGCCGATCATCATCCTGATCTTCGGCGGTCGCACGGCCGCCATCTTCCTGGCTGCACTGCTGGTGTTCTTCACCACGATGATCGGCGCCATTCTGGGCATGCGGTCGGCGTCGCGCACGGCGCTTGATCTCGTGAGCGCGTATGGCGGCAGCCGTTTCACGCAGATTCGAAAGGTACAGCTGATCGCCGCGATACCCGCTGTGATCACGGCACTGAAGATCGCCGTTCCGGGAGCGCTTCTCGGCGCCGTGGTCGGGGAATACCTCGGCGGCATCGACAGCGGTATCGGCGTGGCATTGAACGCGGCCCAGCGTGCGGCCACTCCCGACCGGGTGTGGGGCATGAGCATCCTCGCCGGCCTGATCGCGCTGCTGGGCTATGCCCTGGTGGGGCTCATCGGCCGGTATGTGACGCCCTGGGTGCGCCGGGAAGGGGGCAACTGATGCCCACCATTTCACGACTCGTCGTCAACCGTGTGGCCTTGGTTCTGCTCGCTGCCGTCATTGCCACGATCATCTGGATTCTGTTTCTGCAGGTCTTTCACATCAGCCCGCTCATCGGCAAGAGCCCGAGCGACGTGTGGTCGTACCTGTTCAGCGCCAAGAAAGCCGACGCGAACCGCATCGAGATCTCGGGCTACCTGCTCGCGACCATCCGGGACTTCGCGGTGGGGTATCTCGTGGGGCTCGCGGTTGCGTTCGTCGCTGCGGTGTTCTTCAGCCTTTCTGTGACGCTCGAGAACGTGTTCATGCCGACGGCTACGATTCTGCGCTCGATTCCGGTCATCGTCATCACGCCGCTCATCACGCTGCTGTTCGGTGTGGGTATCGGTGGTGTGACGGCGATCGTCACGCTCGTGGTATTCCTTCCCGCGCTGGCCAACGTGCTGTTCGGTCTGCGGCAGGCGCAGGCCCAGCACGGCGATCTGGTCTACGCATACGGTGGCAGCAACTTCGATCTGCTGTGGAAGGTGGCCCTGCCGGGGTCTCTTCCGGCCGTGATGGCGTCGGCACGCATCTCGATTCCGGCTGCGGTCACGGGCGCCATGATCGGCGAGTGGCTGGCCACCGGTGAAGGCCTCGGCGGGTTCATCTCGCGCTCGGCCGGCAGTTTCGGGTACGACGCCATGTGGGCATCCGCGGTTCTGATCACCGGGTTCACGATGCTCGCGTATACCGTGGTGAGCATTCTCGACGCCCTGGTTCAACGCCGATTCGGGGCGTTGTGATGGGCGCTGGGATGGGCGCTGTGACAGACGAGGCTGCAGTCGCCGCCGCCATCGTCGACCTGCTCGTGCGAGGCGGCACCGTGTACGACGGCCTCGGCTCTGCCGGGGTCGTCGCCGACGTGGCCATTGTGGGCGACCGGGTCGTGGCCATCGGCCCCGCGCTCGAAGTGACAGCCGTGCGGGTGATCGACGCGACCGGACTCGCCGTGGCGCCCGGGTTCATCGACCCGCACACGCACTCCGATGTTGTTCCGCTGATGGCCGAGCCGCAGCCGTTCAAGTTGTATCAGGGCGTGACGACCGAGATCGTCGGCAACTGCGGCAACTCTGCCGCCCCGCTCGTCGACGAGGTCGCGGTTGAGCACCACCGGCCCATCTCCTCGACGACGAAAGCCGGGGTCGTGTCGCACCCGCGCACCTTCGGTGAGTATCTCGACGAGATCGAGGCGGCGGGGCCGACGAACCATATCGCGTCACTGGTCGGCCACCACACCCTGCGCATGAGTGCGAACGGCATGGCGGTGGGTCTCGAACCGGGCGCCATCGAGCGCATGGCCGAGCTGGCCGACGAGGCCTTCGCCGACGGCGCGATCGGGTTCTCGACCGGGCTGATCTACGCACCGGGCTCGTACGCGAACGTCGATGAGGTGACTGCGATCGCGCGGGTGGCGTCGCGGTGGCAGCGTGCGTACGCGACACACTTGCGCGACGAAGGCAGCCACTTGGCCGAGGGTATGGCCGAAGCCATCGAGGTGGCGCGACGTGCGCGCGTGAAACTGCAGATCTCGCACTGCAAGGTCGCGGGCATCCAGAACCACGGCACGGCATCGTTTCTGCTCGAGACGATTCGAGCCGCACGGGCCGAGGGCATCGAGGTATTCGGCGATCAGTACCCGTACACGACCGGTGAAACGTTTCTGGCGGCCCTCTTTCCCAGCGCCATTCAGGAAGGCAGCCGCGATCGGATGCTCGACCGATTGAGTGACCCCGACGAACGTGAACGCTGGCACGCCATCGCCCTCGAGGCCGCGACACCGCCCGAGGGAGGGTCGCCCGGATCGTGGCACCAGACCACCCCCGCCGGCGTGACGATCAGTATGCACATCGACCCGGCCCGGCAGGGGCGTACGCTCGCCGAACTGGCCTCCTCGGCCGGTATCACGCCGTGGCAGGCGCTCTGCGACGCGGTGCTCGACGACCCTGCGTCGATGATGGTCTACGAGCTGATGGCCGAGAGTGATGTGCGGGAGATTCTCGCCGACCCGCTGATCATGATCGGGTCTGACAACTCGATTCCGGTGGGGCTCGCTCACCAGCGGGCCTGGGGATGCTTTCCCACGGTTCTCGGCACATACAGCCGTGATCTCGGTGTGCTGGCGCTGCCGGAGGCGATTCGCAAGATGACCTCGGCCACCGCGTCGCAGTTCGGGCTCGTCGGGCGGGGAACGCTGCTGCCGGGGTCGATCGCTGACGTGGTGGTGTTCGACCCGGCGACGGTGGGGCACGCCGGTGGGTCGCCGGCGACTCCGTCGGCTCGGCCCGAGGGGATTTCGTACGTCGTGCTCGCGGGCCACGTGGTGGTTGACGGGGGCGAGTTCACGGGTGAGCGGTTGGGGCGAGTGCTGCGGGCCGGGCATCCGGAGCCGTCAGCTCAGGGCGGCAGCGAACAGAACAACACTGAACAGAAGGCAACAGCATGAGCACGACGACCAGCACCAGCAGCAGCAGCAGCACCAGCACCGGCACCGAGGGAACCCTCACCGGCATCACCGTGTGGAACGGCGAGACACTCGTGGGGCCGAGCACGGTGACGTGGAGCGGAGACCGGCTGACCGACGTGACGCCGGCATCAGCAGGTTCGGCAGCATCAGCAGGTTCCGCAACGTCAGCCGACGCGGCAGCAGCAGACCGCTACCCCGGCCTCTCGCTGATTCCGGGGCTCGTCGACACGCACGTTCACCTCGACACCAGCGTCATCGACGGTGCGGGCCCCGGTGACGCGTGGCCCCTGGTCACGCCGCCCGAGGAGCAGGCCATGCACGTGGCCGCGCACGCACAACGTTTTGCGGCATTCGGCGTGACCACTCTGCGCGACCTCGCGGCGTCGTCGATTCAGATCTCGGTCGGCCGCGCGTTCGACCAGGGTGTGCTGGCGGGGCCGCGGCTGTTGTCGAACGGGCCGGTGGGCATGACGGCCGGTCACGGCGACCTGTTCACTCCCCCGCGTTTTCGCACTCGCCCGCCGGTCGCCGATTCGCCCGACGAGTGCCGCAGACTCGTGCGGGAGTGGGCTCGCGAAGGCGCGACGGGCATCAAGATCTACACCAGCGGCGGAATCCTCTCAATGGGTGACCAGGTGGGTTGGCGCAACCAGACCCGTGCCGAACTCGCCGCGACCATCGACGAGGCGCACGCGCTCGGCATGCTCGTCGCTGCACACTCGCACTCGGCCGAGGGCATCGACATCGCGTTGGCCGAGGGTGTCGACTCCATCGAGCACGGTACAGGAATGACGGATGCCCAGCTCGAGCAGCTCGTCACGGCCAACATTCCCGTGGCGCCCACCCTCATCATCAACGACATCGTTGCGGCAGGCGGCGGCACCATTCGCGCTGACTCGAGTGCGAAAGCGCGCGGAGTGATCGCCGACCGCGACCCCATGTTTCTGAAGGCAGGTCGTGCCGGCGTGCGGTTCGTGCTCGGTACCGATGCCAACGGGCGGTTCGTTCGCAACGGCGGCCAGCTCGATGAGATGCGGCTCATGCAGCAGGCGTTCGACTGGAGCGCCGAGTGCACCCTCGTGGCCTCGACCTCTGATGCGGCGGCCAGCATCGGGCTCGGCGCGACGGTCGGTCTCATCAGACAGGGCTTCGTGCCCGACTTCATCGTGGTGCGCGGGCAGCCGTGGAACGACCTCGGCGATCTGGTTCCCGAGAACATCGTTGCAGTGGTCAGTCGCGGGCGGGTCACCGCGGGCGCCCTGCCGTCGGCTACCGCCTGACGCGCAAATCGCTCCGCATCCCCGCCCCCGAGACTCGACCCGACCCCAACCGACCCGTACCGAACCAGGACACCATGTACATCGACGAAAACGCCATCCGCGCCCTGCCCAAGGCCGAGGTGCACGTGCATCTCGAAGGCTCGTTCGACCTCGCCGACCTCATCGAACTCGCCAAGACGGCCGGTGTTGCGCTGCCCGGCCCGGCAGCGACACTGTTCGACATCAGCACGCACAGTAACCCCGAGGCGTTCACTCTCGGCACGGGCGGCGGCGCTGCCAACGGCATCGGGGTGACGGGGCTCAGCGGGTTTCTGCAGTTTCTCGACTGGCAGGGCGGGCTGGTGGTGACTCGCGAGCAGGCGGCGCGGTTGGCGTACCGGTTCGCTGCGCGGCAGAGTGCCTCGGGCATCCGGTACACCGACGCGATCATCAATCCGACGCACTGGCACGCGTGGGCGGGCAACGTGGCCGGGCTGCTCGATGCGTTCGCTGAGGGATTGGCCGAGGCCGAGGCCGACGGGCTCTGCGTGGTGAACCTCTGTTACTCACTGCTCCGCACCCAGAGCGCGGCCGAAGGCGTTGCCGCGGTGACGTGGCTGGCCGAGGCGCGGCCCTCCCGCGTGGTCGGGCTGTCGATCGATGGTGACGAGCGGGTGGCCGGCCGCACGGGTCCGAAATTCGCCGAGGCCTTTGACATCGCCCGCCGGGTTGGCCTTCGCCGCACGGTTCACGCCGGCGAATCCAGCGGGCCAGAGGGGGTGTGGGATGCGATTCGCCTGCTGCACGCCGAACGCATCGACCACGGTGTGCGGGCCATCGAAGACCCGGCTCTCGTCGACTACCTCGCCGAGCACCAGATTCCGCTCGGCATCTGCCCCCGCTCGAACCTCACCCTCGGCATCTACCCCGACCTCGAGCAGCACCCGCTCGCCGAGCTGCAGCGCCGGGGAGTTCTCGTCACCGTCAACACCGACGACCCGGCGCCCATCGGCACTCGCCTCGAAAGCGAGTGGAGCCTGGTAGCCGGCGCCTACGGTTGGGGAATGATCGAACTCGTCACGCTGGCCCACGCGTCTGTGACGGCAAGTTTTGCTCCGGATGCCCTGAAACAGTCTCTGCACGCCGAAATCGCCCTCGCCGCCTCGTCGCTCGTGCCCGCGCCGGCCTAACCCTCACGCTGCGCCGACGCCCCCTCCGCCCGTTCGCCCCACCTGGCCCTGTCTCTTATACACATCTGGGTTGGCGGGGTGGGGGTGAAAAAAAAAAAGGGGGGGGGGGGGGGGGGGGGGGGGGGGGGG